>CAMIWY010000055.1 GCA_946402595.1 uncultured Clostridia bacterium | reverse complement strand
TGTCGGCTTGTTTCTTTCCTTTAGGTTGTTTAGATTTTAATACAATGTTGATCAAAAATCAATACAATCCTTGTTCTAAAAGAATACATAAGAAAAACATTGGAGTACATAAACGCCTTGCAAATACTGACCTGCGGACATATTTGGACAACTCAGAGAGCTCTTTCAGAGTTATGAAGAAGTCACATCGTACGCGTTTCTGCTATAATACATATAACAGAAAAAACACGATCACTGTCTGATTATGGAGGTGTGCAGATATGACAGCAGATGAACTGAGGACTAAGATACTTGATACAGCAAGCTATCTCAGGGCCAGAGGGGTCAAGGATCCCGAGGTCGGCATGGTACTGGGAACAGGCCTTAACGACTATTCCGAGAGCATTGACGATGCACTCATAATACCTTATTCAGAGATACCGAACTTCCACACAGGCAAGGTCGACAGCCACAAGGGTGAGATGGTATTCGGCAGGCGGCACGGCAAGAATGTGGTCATTATGGCAGGCCGTTATCATTATTATGAATCGATGGATATACGTGAAGCGGTATTCCCGACGAGAGTACTGGTTGAACTTGGCATCAAAAGGTTCATAGTTACCAATGCTGCAGGATGTGTCAACGAGAACTGGCATCCTGGTCAGCTGATGATCATACGAGACCACATCAATCTGTCAGGGATGAACCCCCTGATGGGACCTAACCTTGATGAGTACGGTCCGAGATTCCCGGATATGACGTACACATATAACAAGGAGCTCCGCGAGAAGCTCTTCGATAAGGCGCGCAAAGCGGGAGTAAATGTCGTCGAGGGCGTATATACAATGATGTCGGGTCCGACCTTTGAGACACCGGCTGAGATAAGATTCGTAAGGACTATTGGCGGCGATGCTGTCGGAATGTCCACCGTGCCTGAAGTCATCATAGCCAATCATGCAGGTCTCGAGATAATAGGTATCTCATTCCTGTCCAACATGGCTGCAGGCGTGCTTGACCAGCCGCTCTCCAATGAGGAGGTAACTGAGGCGAGCAAGCATGTCTACAATGATTTCCAGAAGGTCGTAGACCTCGCGGTCGAACTGTAGATACAGAGATATGACACATGCAAAATGAGTGCTTTCACGGCACTCATTTTTTTAGTGTATCGTCAATTGCCGATTATTCCGAGTATGTTTCTAAGAAGTACCGGTGCATCCAGCACTACCAGAGCGAGCTTTTCACGTACGCGCGTTATCCCCTGATAGAAAAGGTTGGGGTATATGTAATCAGGATCCGGTTCCGGTACGCCTTTGAGATATCCGTTCTCGTCATAATAGAAGGAGCTGTCTATGAGCATAACGACCTTGTCGTATTCTCTTCCTATTATGTGATGCACATCGAATTCTTCAGCGATATCTGCGAAAGGATCACTGCCATCTTCATTGACTGAATGCTTAGGTGTGCAGGCGTTGATGAACACATACCCCCTGCTGCGGAAGTATGTGATCAGCCTGACCGCTTCCGGGATATCATTGGCGTAGTTGACGGACACATCTTCATAGGAATATGTCTTGTCAGTCTTATGTCTGAGATTCTTCAGTGTCATTATGAAGTTGTACAGCTCTCTGTTCATGCGGAGACGCTCAGACAGCTCGAACTCCCCGGCAGGTGGCAGGGCATGGATGCGCCCCGCGATGTTGCGGTCCCTTTCAGCTGTTGTCAGGACTGTCTCAGGGTCGGATGAGAAAATGCATACCTGATCACATGCGTCTGCTGACCGGCAGATCGTCTCAAAACCCTCAGTGCTGAGACGCTGGGCTTCATCAGCAAGGACAAAATCATAGGATGAGAGTTCACCCGTGATACCGAGGTCGTCGGCTGAGATTATGTCCAGATTGCTGACCTCGCGGCTTATGATCCGCTCACCTTCGGTAAGTTCCCCGCAGCGGATGATGACCGTACTGCCGCTCACCGACAGAGTTCTTGCCAGATCATACAGAAGCAGAGTCTTGCCTGTGCCCGGCCTTCCTGTTATGTGGAAGAATGAACCGCAGCGGCCTCCTCTTGATCCGGCGGATCGCTCTGCACTGTCAATGCTTTTTATGAGCTCTGTCTTGACATATTCCTGCGCAGGGGTCAGAAAGTATTTGCCGCGTATGAATTTGTCCGGGTTTTTCATCGGAGATATCAGATATTCGGAAGCCCTGAAGGACCTGCTGATGTTCTCGTCATAAGGCGCATCGCATTTTTTCAGCATATCGGCGATCTCACGGAGGTCTGAACGGACAAGATTGTCACTCAGGGTGAGCCTGTAGCAGGTCATGGTATCAGTAACAACGGTGAAAAGTATGACCCTCTTTCCGAGATGGGTGAGATAGTGTCTGTTCTTGCGCAGCTGAGCCAGAATTGCCTCTTCAGACACATCCTGTGATTTCAGCTCAATGTTGAGGCAGTGCTTGTCCGTCACCTTGAGAAGGTCGAACTCCTTGCCGATCTGAGGGATAGTGTATCCGAAATAGAAGCCGTCGGCCTCTGATACCGTCATGCCGCATGCTGTGAGACCATCGACAAGAAAGCGCAGGGAATCTATCTCATGGATGCGTATCCGGTGAGTGTCGTGAACTCCTGCTTCGTGCTTTTCCACTATATTGAAGAGTTCCTCATCCCGGACTCTTGTGACTGTATAAATATTGACCGGACCCATAAGTTAACCTCTCCTGAATCATTTCTCCTTATCCTGCTTACAGTTTACCATATTCCGGGCAGATATAGTCGGGAAAGCATCTATCCTCTTAAGGCTGCGGAAAATGGTATCTGTCTGCTTGCAATCCTGTTCTTTTGTAGTAGAATATGCTTTGATTGACCCTGAAAAGGGATACTGCACTATCAAAAAACGGAGTTATAATAATGGAAGCAAAACTTACAAGAGACGAAGCTGAAGCACTGCTTCGCAAATATGTAAAGGGTGAACACTACATCACTCACAGCTATGCTGTAGAGGCAATCATGCGCGGACTTGCAAAGCGCCTGGCACCGGATGATGTTGAATACTGGGGTATCTGCGGACTTCTTCACGACCTCGATGAAGAGACTGCTCCGTGGAGAGATGATTTTGCCACACACGGTCCTACATCCGCAAAGATCCTTCAGGAGGAAGGATACGGAGACCCTGTAATGGAGAATGCTATCATGTCTCACAATCCTGTATGCGGCAAAAATCCTGAGACCACGCTCGAGTACGCTCTTATAGCTGCTGATCCTATGTCCGGATTCATCAAGGCCATCGCGCAGATCTATCCTGACAAGAAGGTCGCAAGCGTCAAGCACAAGTCCGTCAACAAGAGATTCAAAGAGTCGAGATTCGCTGCAGGCGCCAACAGGCAGTACATGATGGAGATCGAGAAGACGGGACTCACATGGGACGAGTTCATCGACATCGCACTTGAGTCGATGACAGAGATAGCAGACAAGATCGGTCTGTAGTGAAAATTCCGGTACAACGGCACAGAAATCAATAATAAAAAAGAAGGTTTTATATCAATGCAGAAAATGTTTACTTTTTATCCGGAAGGCACATGCTCACAGATGATCGAGATCGAGCTTGACGGAAACAGGATCAAAGACGTCGTATTCACAGGCGGATGCAATGGCAACCTGAACGGCATTTCCAAGCTTATCAAAGGCATGGATGCTGAGGATGTCATCGAGAGACTCGAGGGGACAACCTGCGGTTTCAAGAACACATCATGCCCTGACCAGCTGAGCAAGGCTCTGAGAGCTGCGATGGCTGAGCAGAACGCGTAAGAAGACGGGAAAAGACGTATTAATACGGGCGGCAGACTTTCTGCGGAGGACCGGAGATATGACAGTACACAACAGATGGACAGGTGCGGCGCATCTTGAAGAGATAGCAGCTGCCATGACGGAGATCGATACCAGACCGGACGAGGGAAGATTCCTCGGAGTTGAGGAAATCGTTGCGGAAGCGGTCGAACACCTGCTTACGGCTATGTTCCCTTATCATATGGGCAAGGCGAGAGGCAGATTCGTAGAGACTGAAAAGAGAACGTGGGAACTGATGCGTGCATATGATGCTCTGACTCAGGCTCTGAGCTTTGTGTGCGACTGTGCTGACGGTGCGGCCTACAAGGCGGAACAGCTGATCGATGCCCTGCCGGAAATACTGGAAGTGCTGAAGACTGATGTTCAGGCAGGCTATGAGGGCGACCCTGCAGCGGCCAGCCTTGATGAGGTCATAATCACATATCCTTCGTTCAAGGCGATTGCCACTTACCGCATCGCGCACAGACTGTATGAGCTGGGTGTACCTATGATCCCGCGTGTTATGACCGAGCTTGCTCATCAGGCAACGGGGATAGACATCCATCCGGGTGCGACGATCGGTAAATACTTCTTTATCGACCACGGCACGGGTGTCGTAGTCGGTGAGACAACAGTAATAGGCGAGCACGTCAAGCTGTACCAGCATGTGACGCTCGGAGCCAAGAGCTTCGATCTTGCTGAGGACGGCACTCCTGTCAAGGGAGTCAAGAGACATCCTAACATCGGCAACAACGTTGTCATTTACGCCGGGGCGACCATCCTGGGCGGTGATACATCCATCGGAGATGACTGCGTAATCGGCGGTAACGTATGGCTCACTCATTCGATCGAGGCGGGCAAGACTGTTACCAACAAGTCTTCAGGCCAGCAGCTGTGGCAGGGAAGACACGAGGTCGAGAGCGGAAACATCACCCTCGAACCGGGCAACTCGGCACTGTTCATATAGCAGACAGCGTCAGACAGCGGATGCACGGAAAGACCGGACAATAACGACAGACAGCAGAGGACCAGAATCAGGTTGATACTCTGCTGTTTTTTTGGTAAAATCTTATAAGTGTGTGCTGAATTCACGCATGTAAATAAAGGCGACCTGGGGGTAGATAGGTGCTGGTGTGCCTCGCGGTCTTCAAAACCGTTTGCAGGGGGTTAGGAGCCTCCCGGGTGGGTTCGATTCCCACATACTCCCGCCACTTAATAATTAACTGTTTCCCGTACTGCCTGACATGCGGCAGTACGGCTGCATTTAACCGGAGGTCGGATAGATGAATAAGAATGAATTGCTGAGGAGACTCCCTAAGATCGACGAAGTTCTGAAAGAGGGGTCTCTTGTTGTTTTATCTGAAGAAAAAGGATCTCTTCTCGTAACCGAGGCCGTGCGCGGCGTCATCGCAGATATGAGGAAGAACATCCTTGACATAGATGAGGAGAGGCTGGCGGTTCTCGATTCTGCTGCGGACGGAGCTCTGCACGGAAGCAACGAGAGCAGGAACGCGCTGGCATCCTTCTTCAGTCAGTTTGAGCCTGCCAATGTAGCAGCAAGAGCAGCTGCAAGGCTTGCTGAAGATGAATCTCTCAATCTGTACCCTGTTGTGAATGCTACGGGAACGATTCTTCACACCAATCTCGGAAGAGCGCCGCTGTGCGCTGAAGCCGTGGAGAATGTAGCTAAGGTGTCCCGCAGCTACTCCGATCTTGAGTACAATGTTGAGAAAGGCGCACGCGGATCGAGACATGACCTTGTAGGTGAGCTCATCGCAGAGCTGACCGGAGCTGAGGATGCGATGGTCGTAAACAACAACGCTGCCGCAACGATGATAGTTCTGGCTGCGATGGGTGAAGGCAAAGAGATCATCGTCAGCAGAAGCGAGCTTGTTGAGATCGGGGGAGCTTTCAGGATCCCTGACATCATGGCACAGTCCGGTGCGTTCCTTCAGGAGGTCGGCACCAGCAACAAGACCAAGCCGTCCGATTACGAGAAGGCGATCATGACTAAGGAGATGCTCGCTGATGAGCCATGGAAGAACGATCCGAGAGGGACTAAGAGGTTTGAGACCGGAGCCCTCATGAAGGTGCACAAGTCCAACTATGACATTCTCGGATTTACTGAAGAGGCGAGCCTTGAGGATCTCGTTGCGATAGGAAAGAAGCATGACCTGCCTGTAATATTCGACATGGGCAACGGTCTGATGCTGGACATGTCGGAGTACGGCCTGAGAGAGCCTAACATTCCGGCATCCCTGGCGACAGGTATCGATGTCATGCTGTTCAGCGGGGACAAGCTGCTCGGAGGCCCGCAGGCAGGCATCATAGTAGGTAAGAAAAAATATATAAGCAGGATGAAGAAGCATCCTCTGGCGCGTGCCATGAGAGTCGACAAGATGACCTTTGCCGCACTCGAGGCGACACTTGCCAAGTATAAGGACCCTAAGATCGCTCTCAGAGACATCCCTGTGCTGAACATGATCTCGGCATCGGGAGATGAGATGAGGGCGAAGGCGGAGAGACTCGCTGAAGAAATCGCAAAGGAGAACAGCGGGCTGGAACTGGAGATCGTTGCCGTGAAGGATCAGATCGGCGGCGGCTCGGCACCTATGGTGCGCCTGCCCGGATGGGCAGTTTCTGTCCGCGACGGCAGCAGATCGGCGGACGGCATCGAGCGCCGCCTGCGCAAGGGCAGGGTGCCTGTCGTAGCAAGGATACATGATGACATGCTGCTCCTGTGCGTACGAACAGTATTTGAAGACGAATTCGGCCTGATAGCTGACGCACTCAGATAGTGCTGCAGTCACGGACTGATGGCTGTTACTGAAAAGATAAGGACATATGAAGAACATTATTATCGGTACTGCCGGGCATGTTGACCACGGCAAGACAACTCTGATAAAAGCACTCTCCGGCATCGACACTGACCGTCTGATGGAAGAGAAGAAGCGCGGCATCACGATCGAACTCGGTTTTGCCCACATTCCCAATGACGCAGGATACAACATCGGCGTAATCGATGTTCCGGGTCACGAAAAGTTCATCAAGAACATGCTCGCCGGAATAGGCGGCATAGACTTCGTGCTTTTCGTCGTAGCGGCGGACGAGGGTATAATGCCCCAGACGAGGGAACACTTTGAGATCCTGAACGCTCTCGGCATCGATGACGGAATCATCGCAGTGACCAAGACAGACATGGTCGAAGAGGAATGGATGGAGCTGCTCCTCGACGAGGTCAACGAGTATTTCAGGGGAACCTTCCTTGAAGGCAAGCCTGTAATTCCTGTCAGTGCAGCTACCGGAGAGAATATAGAAGTGCTGAGAGAGGCCATCGTTGAGAAATGCGACAGGGAGAACAAGCGCCGTGAGGAGAAGGAGCTCTTCAGACTGCCTGTGGACAGGGTGTTCACGATATCAGGTTTTGGCACAGTCGTTACGGGAACTCTTGTAGACGGCACTGTCAGAGTCGGAGATGAGATCGTCATATACCCGCACGCCGGTGAAGGCCAGGGAGGCACTGACGGACGCAAAGTCAAGGTGCGCGGCATCGAGACTTACGGCAAAGAGACTGACATGGCTCTTGCGGGCCAGAGGACTGCAATCAACCTCGCAGCTATAGGCAAGGAGGATGTGTCGAGAGGCGATGTGCTCGCAGCCAGAGATGCTGTAACAGTCACATCCATGATCGATGTCGGACTGAAAATGTTCAGCTCTTCTGACCGTATAGTGCTGAACAACAGCCGTGTTCATCTCTACTCGGGATCTGCAGAAGTGCTGGCCAAGGTCATTCTCCTTGACAGGGACGCACTGTCAGCAGGTGAGGAGTGCTATGCTCAGCTGAGGCTCGAGGAGCCGATGGCTCTGAGGCGCGGGGATAAATTCATAATAAGATTCTATTCACCGATAATAACTGTCGGAGGCGGTACTGTACTGGATACTCTGCCGCTCAAGCATAAGAGAAACCGTGAGGAAGTGCTCGCCGGCATGGAGATCCTTGCTGGCGGAAGCACTGAGGATATAATCGCAGCCAAGTCGGGTGAGCACAGATTCGTAAGGCAGGAAGAGCTCGCTCATGAGCTGGGACTCCTCCCTGACGAGATGGAGAAGATCACAGCCGGGATGACTGCGGATGAGGGCGGAAACAGCCCGCTCGTAAGACTCCCTGACAGGACTCTCCTGAGCAGGGCAAAATACGAAAAGATGAAGTCGGGGCTCAAGGATATCATAAACGTATACC
>CAMIWY010000054.1 GCA_946402595.1 uncultured Clostridia bacterium | reverse complement strand
CTCCCGATCAGTCAGGTGCCGTATCAGTACTGTATGAGCTGGGCGGAATGGTAATAGTCTGCGATGCAGGCGGATGCGCGGGAAATGTATGCGGATTCGATGAGCCGAGGTGGCTTGACACGAAAAGTGCTGTATTCTCTGCAGGACTCAGAGACATGGATGCCATTCTCGGACGCGACGATCTCCTGATCAGAAAGATCGAAAAAGCGGCGGACAGACTGGATGCAGCTTTCGTCGCCATCATCGGAACACCGGTGCCTGCAACGATCGCAACGGACTACAAGGCTCTCAGGAGAATGGGTGAAAAGCATACGGATCTGCCCGTCCTTGCACTGAACACGAACGGGATCAGGATGTATGATGACGGAGCATCCAAAGCGTATCTTGAGCTGATGCGAAGGTTCGCAGCCGGAGAAGATGAGAGTGTCATCCCGGATTCTGCAGGAGTGCTCGGAGTCACTCCTCTGGACTTCGATGAAGCGGATGCACCGGGGATGATCAGGGCATGGCTCACAGAAAGGGGCATCACTCATCCGTTACTGTATGGTGCAGGCAGCTCATTTGATGAACTCAGAGATGCAGGCAGGGTGGAGAGAAACATTGTGGTCTCTCCGGCAGGCCTCAAGGCGGCAAGATATCTTAAGGAACGTTTCGGGACGCCATATGAGGTATGCGATCCGCTGGCGGAGGCGGCTCTGCGGAGGGCTGCTGACTGTGATGCTGCAGGTGATACGGATGAGCGTCTTAAGGAATTGTTTGAAGGACGCAGGGTCCTCATAATCCACCAGCAGATACGTGCCAACGAGATCAGAAAACAGATCGTCAGCTGCTGCGATGCTGATGTGACCGTTGCCACATGGTTCATGCTCGATGGGGAGTTAAAGGAAGACGGAGACATCCGCATCAGAGAGGAAGAGGATTTCATCGGACTGATGGAAAACGGCGGATATGACGTCATCATCGCCGACAGATCCTTCCGCAAAGCAGCAAGGGGATATGCCGGAACATATATCGATCTGCCGCACTTTGCGGTGTCAGGCGGATCCGCAGGATAGAAAGGAGACAGCTGTCAATGCAGCATGCTGAAACAGCAAGGGTGTACGGGATAGTGCAGGGGGTAGGCTTCCGTCCGACGGTGGCCAGGCACGCTGCTGCACACGGGATATGCGGGAGCGTTTCCAACAAGGGACCTTTCGTGGAGATCGACGCTCAGGGAGAGAAGGAGGATGTCGATGCCTTTTTCGATGACCTTCTCCATAATCCTCCTGAAAGAGCTATAATCCTGAAGCTCGACAGAGCGGATGCACCTGAGAATATAGGCACTGCAGACAGCTTTGAGATAATAGAGAGCGCCAAGGTGCAGGGGGAGATATTTGTATCACCTGATATAGCCATATGCGACAAGTGCAAGAAGGAACTGTATGATCCGGATGACAGAAGGTATCTCCATCCGTTCATAAACTGCACTTCATGCGGTCCGCGTACCACGATCCTCGACGGTCTGCCGTATGACAGGATCAGAACGAGCATGTCGGAATCCCCGATGTGCCCTCAGTGTGAGTACGAGTATACACATTCCGAGACGAGAAGGTATGATGCTCAGCCGGTATGCTGCAATGAATGCGGCCCGCAGGTCTACCTGATATCGACTGACGGAAGCGCAGAGCTTCCTGTCGATGTGAAGAAGCTTCCGAAATGGAAGAAAGACGGCCCTGCGATCACGGAGATAAGACGTATAGTCAGCAGCGGCGGGATAGTTGCTATCAAGGGAATCGGTGGATTCCATCTCTGCTGCGACGCTACGAACCAGGAGGCTGTTCAGAGGCTGAGAGACATTAAACCGAGACCTGCCAAGCCTTTTGCCGTAATGATGAAGGACCTTGACACTGTCAGAAGAGAATGCATCACAGATCCTCAGCAGGAGGAGATAATAGACGGTCATCAGAAGCCGATAATTCTCCTTAAGAAGAGCGGCAGGAAGGATGCCAGGCTCGCTCCGGGCATCGCACCGGACAACCCTTCAATCGGAGTCATGCTGCCGTATGCTCCTGTACAGCTCCTGCTGTTCGATTATCCTGACGGCATAGTGATGCCTGACTGTCTGGTCATGACCAGCGGAAATGTGTCAGGCGCAGCCATCTGCAGGGACGATGAGGATGCGGTCAGAGAACTCTCGAGGATGTGCGACATGATACTGTCCCACAACCGTCTCATAAGACTGAGAGCCGATGACTCTGTCATGGACTTCCACCGGGGAGAGCCGTACATGATAAGGCGCTCAAGAGGATATGCGCCGCTTCCTTTCATGCTTGACATGCCTTGTGAGGGCAATATCCTTGCTGTAGGAGGAGAGCTCAAAAACACATTCTGTGTTGCGAAGAACCATCTTTTCTATCCTTCGCCTTATGTCGGAGATACAGAGGATCTTCGCACGGTAAGAGCCCTTAAGGAATCCATGAAGAGGATGTGCGACCTTCTTGAGTCGCAGCCTGAACTCGTAGCATGCGACAAGCATCCTAAGTACAACACCACAGCGGTGGCCCATGAGCTGGGGCTTCCGGTAATGGAGATCCAGCATCACTACGCTCATATCGCTTCATGCCTTGCGGAAAACAACCGCACCGACAGGGTCATAGGGGTATCCTTCGACGGTACGGGATACGGCGATGACGGCACTGTATGGGGCGGCGAGTACATGACAGCTGACCTTGACGGATATGAAAGAGCCGGACACATAAGTCCTTTCCTTCAGAGCGGCGGGGATGTATCAGCAAAGGAAGGCTGGAGAATAGCAGTTTCCATGCTCTACGGAGCATGCAGAGATAAAGAAAAGACAGAGAAGTTCGTCAGAGAACTGGACCTGTGCGGAGATCAGGAACTCAGAATGCAGTTCATGATGGCAGACAGGAACATAAACAGCATCAGATCTACAAGCGCCGGAAGGCTGTTTGATGCAGTCAGTGCAGTCCTCGGTGTGAGGAAGAAGTCGACCTTCGAAGGTGAGGCTTCAACAACTCTTCAGTATACGGCCGAGCGTTACAGCGAGGATCCGGGAAGAAGCAGATATACAGAAGAGAAAGGCGCAGCAGTCAGGACGGAAACAGAACCTGATGGAAATGAGTGCCTTGTACACGATACAGAGGACCTCTTCATGTGGCTGACTGAGGAAAGACTCAGAGGTGCATCGCAGGAGGAGCTGGCCTGGGAGTTCCATCAGGCTCTTGCTGACGGCATAGTGAAGACCTGCTGCATCCTCAGAGAGACAAGCGGCATCAGCACAGCTGCTCTCAGCGGAGGCGTGTTCCAGAACCGGCTGCTTCTCAGGATGTGCGAGGACGGACTTAAGAATGAAGGTTTTGAAGTGCTGATCCACAGCATGGTCCCGCCTAATGACGGAGGCATATGCCTCGGACAGGCGGCTGTGGCAATGAGAGAACTTCTCAGGAGAAAAGGACTTGATGTAAATGCGCGTGATGAGAGCGAGTCTGTGAACGGCAAGCTACAGAGCGTCAGAGGATAGAGGAGGAAAACAAAATGTGTGTAGGATTACCGGCAAGAGTTGTCAATATCAAGGACGGAATGGCACTTGTGGATGCTTCGGGTGCAAGAAGACAGGTATCTGCAGAGCTTATAGATGAGCTTGATCCGGGCGATTATGTAATGGTCCACGCAGGGGTTGCCATTGCGAAGATCACTGCAGATGATGAAGAGGAAACAGACGCACTGCTGGGGGAGCTCTAGGATCATGGCTGAAGGAAACAAAGTCTCTGCAAGAGAGATAATAGAGAATTACCGCGGGCCAAAGCTCCGGATAATGGAGGTATGCGGAACTCATACGCATGAGATATTCCGCCTCGGGATACGCAATATCCTTCCGGAAAATATAGAGCTCATATCCGGACCGGGATGTCCGGTCTGTGTCACACCTGTAGGATTCATAGATGAAGCTGTTTATCTTGCTCAGAAATGCGGCTGCACTATCACGACCTTCGGAGACCTCATAAGAGTGCCAGGCACTGAAAAGAGCCTGGCAGGGGCGAGAAGCGAGGGTGCGAAAGTCCAGCCTGTATATACACCGACTGATGCTGTTCAGTATGCTGAGGAGCATCCTGATGAACAGGTCGTTTTCCTTGCTGTAGGATTTGAGACAACGACTCCATCTGCCTGCCTCGCCGTCAGAATGGCGAAAGACAAGGGCATAAAGAACTTCTCACTTCTCACGGCAAACAAGACGATGACAAACGCATACAGGGCGCTCAAGGGGAGTGCAGATGCCTTCCTGTATCCGGGACATGTGAATGCTGTCACCGGTGCTGACTCATGTGCACAGCTTGTGGACGAAGGCATATACGGCGTTGTATGCGGCTTTACTGCCAGGGAAATACTGACTGCACTGGCAGTGACGATAAGAGGCCTTGAGAAGGGTGAGCCTTTCTTCCGGAACTGCTATCCGAGGGTCGTCACTGACGAGGGAAGCATCTCAGGAAAGAAGATAATGGAAGAATTCATGGAGCCGTGCGATTCCGAATGGAGAGGCCTCGGGGTCATTCCGCAGTCAGGACTGAGACTTCGCAGTGAATTTGCTGAATACGATGCAAGAGTGAAATATAAGCTGCCTGAGATGAAGGGCAAGCCTAATCCTGCATGCCGCTGCGGTGAAGTGCTGCAGGGCAAATGCACACCTGCAGACTGCAAGGTGTTCGGCAAGGGCTGCACACCGCTTCATCCGGTCGGAGCATGCATGGTATCAAATGAAGGAACCTGTGCAGCTTGGTATGCATACAGAAGGGAGAACATAAATGAGTAAGACAGTAACGCTTGCGCACGGTGCAGGCGGTAAGCAGACATCGGAACTGATACATGAGGTATTTGAATCGCATTTCAAAAATCCTCTCTTTACTGCTGATGATGCAGCGATACTTGAGATAGAACCGGGAAAGCTCGCAATGTCGACGGACGGTTTTATCGTTTCCCCGTATGAATTCCCGGGGGGAAATGTCGGTAAGCTCTCGATATGCGGAACGGTCAATGACCTGTCATGCATGGGTGCAGAGCCTCTGTATCTTACCTGTGCCTTCGTGATCGAAGAAGGCTTCCCGATGGACAAGCTTGAAGAGATAGCTGCGGCAATGGAGAAAACTGCTGCCGAAGCAGGCGTGAGGATAGTTGCAGGCGATACCAAGGTCGCAGGCAAAGGTCAGGTCGACGGAGTCTTCATCACAACGACCGGCATAGGCCGGATAAGAGACGGCGTCAGGACAGGCGGAGCTCTCGCAAAGCCGGGTGATGCGGTCATCGTTACAGGTGATGTAGGAAGACACGGATGCACTATACTTCTTGCACGCAATGAGTACGGGATCGAAGCTGATGTGGACAGCGACTGTGCACCACTGTGGGGAACGGTCAGTTCAGTTCTCGATGCTTCGGATGATATCCATGTTATCCGCGATGCAACAAGAGGAGGAGTGGGTACTGTTCTGTACGAAATCGCTGAGCAGAGCAATGTCGGCGTAAGGATCGAAGCTGAAGCCGTTCCGGTTGATGATGCTGTAAAGGGCGTATGCGGCATGCTCGGACTTGAGCCGCTGTACCTCGCCTGCGAAGGGCGTCTTGTAATAATCGCTCCGCGCGAAGAGGCTGATGGCATAGTAGAAGTTCTTCGCAAGGGCAAATACTCAGGCAATGCTGCGATCATAGGAGAGATAACTGAGGATATGCCGGGCAAAGTAGTCATGACTACAGAGATAGGGGCGGAGACACTGCTGCCGCAGCCGGGCGGTGAACTGCTGCCGAGGATCTGCTGATATCATTTCCCGGTGCATTGCTGAACCACACACAGACAGGGGTGCTGCCTGACAGCAGCACCTTTTTCGATTGACTTAATAACGATACAAGCCTTCATCTGACGCAGATATGTGGTAAAATCTAATAGCGGCCGTCTTAACTGAATGTACGGCTGAATGTATAAAAAATATTAACGAAAGCAAGGTGGATACTTCTTTATGAGCGGTAACCGTAGGAAAAGAAAACAGACTAAAAAGATACTTATAATACTGCTGATGACCGTATTATGCGTACTGTCGGTATTTTACATTTTCAGCCTGGCACACAGCAGGAATGAAGCGCGGCAGGCAGAAGCTGCTGCAGAGGAAGCTGAGCAGGCTGCATCTGAAGCAGCTGAAGAGGAAGCTGCACAGGAGGCAGAGACAGCACAGACCTATGCCGGATCGCATGTAATTGCACACAGGGGCTCGGCCGGAGATGATGAGCTCTCCTTTGCGGCATACGACAAGGCTGTCGAAGCAGGCGCGAAGTATATTGAAGCGGATATGGTCGTATCTGCAGACGGAACTGTATATGTGGCACATGAAGATGAGTCAAAGCCTATGACAGGATATGACGGATATTTCTCCGGCATGTCTGACAGTCAGATAGATTCATTGACTACAAGAGCTGGAAACAAGGTGCTGAAGCTGACAGATCTCTTTGACAAGTACGGTGATTCAGTCACGTACATCGTGGATATCAAGTATGCCGCACCGCGCAACACAGAAGCCTTTGCCGAAACGGTCAGGGAATACGGAAATGAGAAAAATGTCATCGCTGCATCATTCTATCCGAAGGCACTGCGCGCTGTTGAGGAAGCGTTCCCGGACATGACCAGAATGTATCTCTGCAGCGACCAGGGATCATTCAATGCGGGAATCGGATATTCATTTGCAGACATAGTCTGCGCACCTTCATCAATAATGAATGCTGACAATCTGAAAGCGGCCCATGACAGCGAAAAGCAGTTCAGCGTATGGACTCTCAACACTGAAGAAGAGATAAAGAACGCGATAGAACTCGGCGTGGATACGTATTTCACAGATGATTCTGCGCTTGCAGTCAGACTTGAAGGCGAAAACAGGCAGGCCGAGTAAGGTGTTTTGCATAATACAGGAGAAAATCAGGGAGAACTGATACTGATGGATAATAAGATGCTTGAGGAAAAGCTGACAGCTCTCGGAGAGACCGAGATGCAGATGTTCAGATTCATGCTGGACAGACCTGCCGGAGCCATACTGACAGTTGAGACGGACAAAATGCTGGCTCAGCTCCTGGCTGAAGACGGCCTCGCAGAGGTCGACGGGGACAAGGTCATCATCCCGGCAGAGATCCGCGATGCATACAGGGATATGTGGTCGGATGAGCTGACTCTTAAATGGCGCAAGAGGAACTGGATGTACAAGTGCCTTGAAGCAGGCAGATATCTTTACGGAGTCATGACATGGGATGTCCTTAAGGATCTGTTCGCGCTGAGATATCCTCATTCTGAGATGGATGAGGTGCAGGAGCTGTTCGAAGCCACACCGGTCTTCTATCAGTGGTTCACAGAGAGGGACGGTCAGCTTGTACTGAACGGTTTCGAAAAGGATGACTATTACAAATATCTTCTGGATATCCAGAAGGATATCCCGTTCTATATCCCTTCAAAGGAAGAAGTGGAGGAGCTCTATGACAGGGGCTGCCTCATCAGCCGTGAGTCTCATGTAAAATTAAAGGATTTCATTGATGAGACGTTCGGCATGGGACCTGATGCTGCAGAACTCAGGATGGCAAGGCTGTATCAGGCCGTCAATGACAGGGCCAGAGTCAACGATGCAGTCGATCTATTCCTGGCGGGAGACGTGGAAGACAGCGAAAAGCTGGAGTTCCCTTCGGATGAGGCTGAAGTAAAATTCATCGAGCTGTACATGGAGATGAGCAGGGAGTGCCGCGTTAGAGACAACCGCGGCCACGACTGGTATGAGATGACAGCCATCATGGCAGAGAAGAACAGATCAGCTGAACAGGAGAAGAAAGCGCCTGTAAAGAGGGTCAAGATAGGAAGGAATGAGCCGTGCCCTTGCGGAAGCGGCAGGAAGTATAAGAACTGCTGCGGAAGGAACATAAGCTGAACCTGATGGCAGGACAGTACAACAGACAACAGGATAATCCGCTGGGATCAGCGCCGCTGATCCCACTGATCGCGGCTTATGCGATACCGTCGGTGATAAATATG
>CAMIWY010000053.1 GCA_946402595.1 uncultured Clostridia bacterium | reverse complement strand
ATTTCGCGGATGAACTCAACCGGACTCAGCCCGGTGAGGCTCTTCAGTTTGTTGAAGAATACCGTTCTGCCCATTCCCATCTCTTCTACCAATTCATCTACGGTGAGGGTGTTGTTATCCAGTTGTCGCTCCATCACATCCAGTAGTCTGGCGAGGAAAGCATCTCCCGGAAGCGGATCGTCCGTCTTCTGCGGCTCTAAACGCATCAGCCGCTGGCGGTAACTCTGTTCCAATTGTTCGCGTTGCGTGAGGATATTTTGTACCCTTGCGCGCAAGTATTCGGGTTCGAAAGGTTTCGTGACGTAGTCATCGGCTCCGAATTCCAGCGCTTGCAGCCGGCTCTCAATGGCTGTTTTGGCTGTGAGAAGGATCACCGGAATGAAATCAAAGTCTTTATGCTGCTTGATCCATTGCGTCAATTGGAGTCCGTCCACTTTCGGCATCATCAGGTCTGTGACGACCAGATCAATATGATTGTTGGAGATAATTTTCTCTGCTTCTTCTCCGTCCGCTGCTGTCTCGATGTGGTAGTCGTGGCTCAATATCTTGGTCAGGAAATTGCGCATGTCCGCATTGTCATCGACAACGAGGATCGTTCTGGGCTGGTCTTGCTGCTCTTGCTCCAATTGCTCCAGTTTGTCTTCGAACGTGGGAGCCGTAACGGCTTGCGAGGAAGCATCGTCTGCGATGAACTCCAGCGCCTCCTCTAGGGAGAAAACTCTCGGCGGCGTCAGCTTGATGGTATCGTCGCTTCCGGCAGCTCTCATGTTTGTGGCCTTCTTGGCTCTGCATGGATTTACTACCATGTCGTCTGATCTTGCGTTCATTCCCACGATCTGTCCTTCATAGACATGATCCTGCGGCTTGACGAACATCTGGACTCTCTCCTGGATGGTGAAGATGGCGTACGCAGTGCAGTGTCCCTCTTCCTGAGCTACAGCCACACCGTTGATCCTGTCAGGAATGTCGCCCTTCCATGGCTCGAATCCCTCGAATCTCCTGACCATAGTGCCCTCACCGTGGGTGTCGTTTATGAACTCTGTCCTGTATCCCATCAGTCCTCTTGTAGGAGCTGTATAGATTATCCTTGAGTATCCGTTGCCCTCTGAATACATCTGCTTCATCAGGCCCTTTCTCAGGTTGAGCTTGGAGATGACCGGTCCTGTGTACTCATCAGGAACGCTGACGACTACCTCTTCAACAGGCTCCAGCTTCTCGCCGTTCTCTCCTCTCTTGACGACTACTTCCGGCTTGGATACTGCCAGCTCATAGCCCTCTCTTCTCATGTTCTCAATGAGGATGGACAGGTGCAGCTCGCCCCTTCCGGATACCTTGAAGGAATCCGTTGTATCTGTAGGCTCCACGAGAAGTCCTACGTTGACCTCGAGCTCCTTCTCCAGCCTTTCCTTGATGTGTCTTGAAGTCACATATTTTCCGGATTTGCCGGCAAAAGGCGAGGAGTTTACCATGAAGTTCATGGAAAGTGTCGGTTCCTCGATGTGGATGGTTCCGAGCGATTCCGGATTGTCAGGATCGCAGATAGTCTCTCCGATGGAGATGTCCGATATGCCGGATACAACTACGATGTCTCCGCTTCTTGCCTCGCTTACAGGCACTCTGCTGAGCCCCTTGTATACGAATACCTGATTGATTTTATTCTTACTGATGCTTCCGTCTTCCTTGGTTACAGCGACCATCTGAGCTTCCTTGAGGGTACCTCTTGTTATCCTTCCGATGCCCAGTCTGCCGATATAGTCGTCATAGGCAAGAGTGGATACCTGCATCTGCAGAGGCTCTTCGTCCCTAGCAGGATACGGATCGCAGTGATTTACGATGCACTCGAGCAGAGGCTCGATGTTGAGTCCGCCGAATCCCTTAGGCGACTTCTTGATCTTGGTCTGTCCGTCACCGATGCTGATGCCCTCAACCTCTGAAGGGTCATTTACAGCTATTCCCTGACGGGCTATTCCGTAGAGGATCGGGAAATCGAGCTGATCGTCATTGGCCTCAAGATCCATGAAGAGCTCGTATGTCTCGTCAACAACCTCATCGATCCTCGCATCCTTCTTATCTATCTTGTTGATGAACAGAATAGGATTGATCCCCTGCTGCAGTGACTTGTTCAGTACGAATCTCGTCTGCGGCATAGGTCCTTCGCTTGAGTCAACGAGCAGGATAACGGTGTCCACGGTCTTCATGATACGCTCTACTTCCGAGCTGAAGTCAGCGTGTCCCGGAGTATCCACGATGTTGATCTTGTAGTCCTTGTACATTATCGAGCAGTTCTTGGAGTAGATGGTGATCCCTCTCTCCCTCTCGATAGCATCGGAGTCCATGACACAGTCGACTACCTGCTCGTTGTCACGGAAAACGTGCGACTGAGCGAGGAGAGCATCCACGAGAGTGGATTTGCCTGCGTCTACGTGAGCAATAACTGCTATGTTGATTATCTTCTGATTATCTGCCATTCTGTTCCTGTCTTTCCTGTTTTATTTTTCTGATCCCAAAACTTTTTATTTAATGTGCACTATCTTCTGTGCTTTCTTCTCTGCATGTCTTCATAAGCGCCCTCGATAATCCTCACGAAGGATCTTATGTCTCTTGCGTAGTCGACCGTTGTCGGTGTCTCTCTCAGGTTGGAGAAAGCGTGCCCTTCTATTTCATCCGAATACCATCCAGGTTCAGGCACATCCAGTGTAAGGAAGGATATCGCCCATGACTCCTCTGATCCGAATGTAAGCGCATATATCATCATGTCGTAGTAGTAACCCGGGTCTGCGAGATAGTTCTCGAGCAGTTCCTTAGGCGTAGGATGCGCTATGAATCTCCTGAGCTGTCTCAGCTTCATCATGAGCACCGAATTGCCCTTTCCTCTCGCTCTCATGACGACCGCGAGGAAAACCTCTGCTATACAGAGACCTGCTGCTATGATGCCCGCAAGGATATGTCCGGTCGAACTGACGATGCTTATCGCAAAATATATGATCATAGCTGCGAGCAGCGCGCCCGTAACTATCTCCATGGTGCGCCCGGTCTCTCCTGAAGATGAGTCCCTCCTGTCCACCGCGATGCACAGCAGCGTCGTCATTACCATGACAGCAAAGCCGACGAGCACCGACTCTACATAGTTCACATCAACGTACTGATAGCTGTACCTGAGTCCGTTTGCCACAGCCACAGATATGCCGGTGAGAATGATGCATGCAGCTCTGAAGGCTCTTGAAAGAGGCGTATACGCCTGTGTATCTCTGCTTGAGAATCCGGCCGCTACGTCGTCTCTTATCGCATTTTCTATCCTGCAGAGCCTGTCACCGAGGTCATCCATCTCCAGCGCCCTGCCCTTGTATACATCCTCAAACAGGATGCCATAGGCATTTCGCAGGAGCTTTTCTTCCCCATCAGGATCGTTCTTCCTGATCAGCCTGTATCTCTTAGGTTCATACTCACTGATCTTCAGATAACCTCTGATGGCAAAATATATAATCATTCTGACGAGATCTCTTCCGTCAAAGCTGTTGTTGAATACATAGCCGAGCTCTACCGGAGATACGCCCTCGATCGGTCTTGTCTGAGGTATCCTCTTTATCCTCGGGTCTCTTCCGCCTATGATCCACAGCACCAGCATGACAAGGACTGCGGCGCCCATTACGAGTATCATCGCGAAGATGGCCCATACACCGTCAAGCGCTCCTTCCCAGTATCCGTCCGGCAGTTCCGCCTTGAGGGACAGTCCGTAGTTCTCAGGTATCCTCTTGCCTGAAGCGCTGAAGCTCCTTGATGACTTTTCAGTCTTATATGTAAGACGGTTCTCCGCGTCCTCTGCTCCGAACTGGCCGGCGTAATGCTGTATATCCCCTACCGGGAAGTCGGCCGGGAAGGTGATCAGTGCATGCATCTCGCCGATAGGCTGTTTCCACTCAGGCAGAAGCACATTGAAGTAGAATATGTCTTTCGCAGTGTTTCTGTCAGCGAACTCAAGGATCTTGTACCTGATCGTATATGTATGGATCCCGGTAGTCAGAGCCTGCTGGTCCACGATTTTTACTGAACTCCCTGATGATGAAATGTTTGAAGTAAATGCAGTTCCGTCGACTGTCAGCCCTCTCATTCTGAAGGATCCGCTCGGGATAGCGAACTCGATCTGATGCAGAGTCTGCGGTATGTTTACCGTGATCTCCTCAGTGACATCATATGAATGATCCTTACCGACTACCGCCTTCATTTCCAGATTGGTGACCTCGTAAGCACCGCCTTCGAGACCCTGAGTCTGGTGCAGGTTGTTATCTGATCCTTCTGCATCAGCAAAGACAGCTGCTGTCATGGATATCATCATGACCGCCGCCACGATGAGTGCTGCCAGCATGCTGCATGCATGTCTAACCTTATTGACCTTTTTTTCCGTATATATGCAAGTGTTATTTCTCATTTTCTTTCTCTGCCGGGCATTGTTGATTTCATGCTGCATGACAGGCCCGGTTCTCAATTAAGCCATAGACAATGAATTATACATCAATATCGCGGGAAATACAAGAAATTCAAGGAATACAGGGCCTGTCCCAATACCCCTTCACAAGGCTTGCAACGATTGCCCGATGAGTTGTACAATCGCAGTGGACACACTGCTTTTTTATACAGAAAGAATGGTATAACGGGATGAAAAGACAAGACTATATATCGTGGGACGAATACTTCATGGGCGTAGCTCTTCTTGCAGCCAAGAGAAGCAAGGACCCCAACACTCAGGTAGGTGCATGTATCGTAGACGCCAACAACGTGATCCTGACGACAGGTTACAACGGATTCCCTCAGGGCTGCTCTGATGACGAGTTCCCGTGGGAACGCGAAGGTGAGATCACCAAGTACCCGTTCGTAGTTCATGCCGAGCTCAATGCGATACTCAACGCCTCAGGCAAGTCACTGAGAGGATCCAGACTGTACGTTGCTCTCTTCCCTTGCAACGAGTGTGCCAAGGCCATCATCCAGGCCGGTGTCAGTGAAGTCGTATATCTTTCTGACAAGTACGCAGACACACCTGCCACCAAGGCATCCAAGATGATGCTTCAGGCAGCCGGTGTCACGCTCAGGAGGTTTGAGCCGGCAATAGAAGAGATCAGCCTCGATTTCAATGTGGATCACGTGTAAAACGGAAGGAGCATACAGAAAATGAAACTGATAATCACGGCCCCGAGGGGCAAAATGGCAAGCCTCATAGTAGCAGACGCAGCTAAGAGAGATGACGTTGAGATCGTTGCAGGCATCGGTCCTGCCGGCAGAGACTATATCGGAAAGGATATAGGCGAAGTCGCAATGACAGGCTCTCAGGTAGGTGCACTGGTAGTGGACGATATCGAGTCAGTAATTGACCAGGCTGACGTAGTATGTGACTTCTCCACTGTTGAACTCGGAATGGAAGTTCTGGATGCGTGCATCAGACATAAGAAGGCTCTTGTAGTCGGCACAACAGGCTTCAGTGCAGAGCAGAGAGCTAAGCTCGAGGCTGCTGCATCAGAGATACCTGTTATGATCGCTGCCAACACAGACAGAATGGTCAATGTCATGAGAAAGCTCCTCATGGAAGCTGCTCAGGAGCTGTATGACGAAACTGACATCGAGATAGTCGACATGCACGACAACAAGAAGCTTGATGCACCGAGCGGTACAGCAAGAGAGCTCATCGAAAGCATGGGAGAAGCAGTCGGAAAGGATCTCGTCAGCGATGCTGTATACGGACGTCCTCAGGGCAGACATCCGAGAGAAGAGGGCAAAGTCACATTCCACGCAATCCGCGGCGGAGACACCCCTTCCAGCCACACGGTATTCTTCTTCGGCGAAGGTGAAAGGCTCGAGATAACCCACCACTGCCTCAACTGGAAAGGCTGCGCCAAGGGAGCAGTCAACGCGTGCAGATGGATGGCATCGCAGCCTATAGGCCTGTATGGCATAAGAGAGTCTATGGGTCTCTGATATCAACTGAAAGAACTGTTAACACGAGCGGTCACGGCTTGCAGCCTGGCCGCTTTTTCTGTAGCTGAAATAGCCTTCTCCCCCGCCCTGCAGCATATATACGGAAAAAATCTGCAGATTGTCTGAAAAATATCAGATATAGCGTTGACTAACCGTGCGGTCAGAAATATAATATCCGAGATTGACCAACTGGAAAATTAAAACCAAATCTATATGGAGGAAAATTATGTTATTTCAGCTTTACAGTGAACATGCAGTGATGCAGATCATTGGCTGGGTACTGGTCTTCGTCGGACTGATCGTCATGAACGAGCTCGGAAGAAGAACCAAAACCGGCGGAATGATCATCTTCGTTATCATCCCTGCTATCCTGACACTCTACTTCATCCTCGCACATATGGGTATGTTCGGAGGAAAAGAGAATCCTACAGTAGCATTCATGGACGGATGGTTCCATTACTTCAAGCTCTATGCTGCTGACATCGGCTGCGTAGGTTTCATGATGATCAAGTACAAGTGGGGCCTCGGCAAGAAGGAATGGTTCAAATGGTGGCCATGGTTCATCGTTGCAGCCAACATTATGATCGCAAACGTATCCGACATGGAATCCGCTATGGCAGCATTCTCCATCACAGGAGACTTCAGCGGAGCATGGTGGGCATCCAACGAGGGAGTATTCATCTACGGCGGATGGTGGAACATCGTCAACGCACTTGCAGGAATGATCAACATCTTCTGCATGACAGGATGCATCCACCTCTACACATCCAAGGACAGGAACATGTCCGATATGCTCTGGCCTGATATGACTATCTGGTTCATCGTTGCATATGACATCTGGAACTTCGAGTACACTTATGTCAACCTGCCGACACATACATGGTACTGCGGCGTGGCACTTCTGCTGGCACCGACATTTGCCAACGCACTCTGGAACAAGGGCGGCTGGATCCAGAACAGAGCCAACACCCTCGCTATCTGGTGCATGTGGGCACAGGTCGTTCCTGCATTCCAGCTCAGCAGCAGATTTGCAGCAGTTCTGCCGACAGTATACGGCGGCGCTACAGAGAACGGTGTAACAACTATGGATCTCTATGCTAAGGCAATCGAGCTCTACAATGCAGGTGCAGGCAAAACAGCACAGGCAGGTGAGATCGTCTCCTCAATGGGTATCCATGCTGATCCTAGAGCACAGGGCTTTGTCGCTATGGCAGCGATCGCAGCCAACGTTATCTGCATCGCAGTTATCATCAAACGCTCCATCGAGATGGGCAAGAACCCTTATTCCAACGAAGTATTCAGAGGAACCAAGGACTTCGAAGAAGCAATGGCAAGAGCAAGAGTCGAAGCTTGATCACAACCGAAAAGGACTATGCATATTCATAGCGGATATGCATAGCCCTTTTTTATTACATTACTGTGAGCCGGATCTATTACATTATCGTTAACCGGGCGGCCGCGGCATTCTATGCCAGCTTGCTGAAATCAAGATACTTCTGAAGGTAGTCAGCGAGCTCTTCTATGCTCTCTTTTCTTCCGTTCTCATCCCACACCCGGATAACGGATATGCAGGCGCTTGCGAACACCGCGAATCTGTACTGGAGACCGGCTTCATCAGGCTCCCCTGCTTCTTCGGCAGATCTGTGAAGGTTCTCTCTGAGAGATCTGGTGACAAGCTCTGATTTTCCTGATGAGAGGATGCCTATAAGAATGTCACCGCGCTCAATGACACCGCTGAGGCATTCTATGGTGAAGTCCCTGATACTCATAGTACTGTATCCGCGCACGACCTCCTCAAACTCCCTGTCAACCATATAAGTCACAACATCATCTATCGTATCAAAGAGTCTGTAGAACGTTGACCTCCCGATTCCTGCGGTCTTCTGTATGTCAGTTACGGTGATATCCAGAAAGGCTTTTTTTGCCATCAGCTGCTCAAGTGCCCGCATGATGGATTCAGCTGATCTGATGCACCGCTTGTCATTTTTAACATGATACATGCATATACCTCCGCATCATACGGAACTACTGAGCCTCTTCTGCCTTTCTTCTCGCTGCCCTTCTCTCAAGAGCAGGCAGAATTGCTTCCTTGTAGACAAAGCTGAGAATAGCTGCCAGCGGGATCGAAAGAAGGATCCCTGTCACTCCGAACATCCTGCCGCATACAAGTACCGAGACCACGATGAGCAGCCCGGATACGCCGAGAGTGTTTCCGAACAGTTTCGGCTTGATGAAATACGGATCTATAAACTGAAGCACGAATGTAAATATTATGAATATGATAGCGTGCACAGGCTTGACAAGGAGAAGTATCAGTGCTCCTACAGCACCTCCGACTATCGGCCCGAATGTAGGTACCAGGTTGGTCACTGCTACTACAACGGATATGAGACCCGCG
>CAMIWY010000052.1 GCA_946402595.1 uncultured Clostridia bacterium | reverse complement strand
CGAAAATATATAAAAACTACTGCTCCAATTTACTCAGTTGTTGTATTTTCGAATAGGGGAGAATTAAAAAGTGTCACCTATGATGAAACAAAAGTAAAAGTATTTACTGTCGATCAATTAAGGGCATATATGCGAGTTGTAAGAAATGAGTACCCAGATGTTCTTTCTACGGCTGAAGTAAATAGTATTGTAGAAAAAGTATTACCGCTTGTAGGAGTAGATCCATCTGTTAAACAGTCACATATAGACAGTATTCGGAATAAAGAGATGGCCCTTGAAACCTGTCCGTGGTGTGGTGGAAAGCTGATAATAAGAACTGCAAAGAAAGGACAGAATACTGGCAAACAGTTTTATGGGTGCTCAAATTATCCTAAGTGCAAATATACAAGAAATGTAGATTGATCGATTTAATTATACGGAGGACTAGTCATGAAATCTTTAGTCTCATACTTTTCAGCCAGCGGCAACACCGGGGCTCTGGCTGCGCATCTTGCTAAGGCGGCAGATGCTGATCTGTTCAGGATCGAGCCTGTTGATCCATATACTGAGTCAGACCTCAGGTGGACCAATCCGCTTGCAAGATGCAACAGGGAGAAGATAGGCAAGAAGGATGTGCCGATCAGCGGCAGGGTAGATAACTGGGACGAGTACGAGTACGTATTCATCGGCTTCCCTGTGTGGTACTACGGCGCACCTAATATCATAGAGACATTCGTGAAGTCCTATGACTTCGCAGGAAAGAAGGTCGCTTTCTTCGCTACTTCAGGTGGTAGCGATGTCACCAAGGTAGCAGGCAGGCTGGGACCGATGATGAAGGGTGAGATAATCGGGTCACAGCTCTTCCAGCCTGATGCAAGTGTGCATACTCTCAAGAAGTGGGTAGAGAGTCTGTAGGATATAATTATTGGTGAGGGGCACTGAGTAACATGGGGGTTAAGAGATGAGAGATATCATCAGGGACGCATCAGTCGATGCTGACAGACATCTCGGGATACTTGAAGTGTGGTATCCGGATGAGAGTGAATGGGACACAGCTGCCTTCGACGAGATGAAAAAGAGGGAGCTTGAACAGATCAGAACAGAAGGTGAGAACTACAGCCGCGATGAGTGGTTCAGGAATACGCCGTACTTCAGATATTTCAGGAAGTTCAAGAAGACCTATCCTGTAATGATGCAGGTTGAGTCATTCCTCCTGAAGGGACGTCCGTTCCCGGAAGGGAAGTACAACAACGCGGTCGCATTCCTGACCGAGCTCAAGACTGGATGTCTGCTGGGATCACACGACGCAGACATGATCGAAGGAGACCTCATCATATACATTGAGGCAGAGAAGACACCATTCCCGGGAATACACGGAGAGGCGCACAGCTATCCTGGCGACTTCACATGCAGGGATGACGAATCCGTCGTTGTTAGCATGATAGCCGGTGCAGATGAGCGCACATGTCTCACTGACAACAGCAGACACGTTCTGTATTTCGCATTCGGCACTCCGGGAATGGCTGCAGAGACACTTGAGCGTCACCTGGATCAGGTGCTTCAGTATGTCAAGGTCCTGGCACCGGCAACAGAGACGCAGCTGCATATGTACTGAGAAGATATTGACTTAAGCTATCACTGAATGTTAACGAGGAGGAAACATGGCAGTAGATTCCAAATACCACAGATACCGCGATGCGGGAGAGCGGGCGAATATCAACAACGTCGAGGAATACGGTGTACCTGCACGGTCGCTGTTCACTTCGACCAAAGTGTTCACTCTGCATCACCATATAGATATTACTGACGATAACGGCAACATAGTATATGAGTCGAACACCAAGTTCCTGTCGATACACAGAAAGACGGATATCACTGATGTGAAGGGAAGACAGGTAGCGCATATAGAGGCTAAGGTCCTGACCTTGCATGCCCGTCACTTTGTGACCATGGCAGACGGGACCGCTTTCGAGCTCTCCAATGAGCTCTTCCATCTCGTCAAGGATATCTTCAATATCGAAGGCCTAGGCTGGCAACTGAGAGGAAACATAGTTGGGCTCAATTTCCAGCTGTATGATGAGAACGGAAAGATAGTAGCAGTAATAGGACAGAAGATGCTGTCCCTCCATGACAAATACTGCATAGATATATACCAGCCTGAGAATGAAGAAATTGTTGTAGCTATACTGGTAACACTGCAGCACATCATATATGAGAGACAGGCTGCCAGCAGCGGTGGCGGTGGCGGCAACTCAGGAAATTGATAAACACGAAAGGTGAGGAACAATGGGAAAGTTAGAAGAATACCTTGAAAGAGCTAAAGACCTGGCAGAGGATGCAACCGATGCTGCTAAGACAGTAGCAGGCGAAGTCATGGACAAGGCTAAGGAACTGAGTGAAGAAAACAGCAAGGTCAAGGAGCTGACACAGAGCGCTAAGAAGCAGGCAGCGGCCATCTCATTCGGAGCAAAGGAGAAAGTACAGGGCATTGTAAGTGATGCTAAGGCCATCAAGGAGATCAGCATCGGTATCGAAGAACTCAAGGCGATGCCTGAGGTTGAGGGATCCATACTGTATACGATGGAACATGAGTCGATGGTCAATAACCTCAAGAGCCTCATGCTGTTCATCAACGACAGAAGACTTGATGACGCATCAGTCGAAGAAGAGATCAGACGTGTGATGGAGAAGGTGAAGCCTGCTGATATACCGGCTCAGGATGCAGAGCAGGCTGTGGCGCTGGTCGCTGATGCTGAGATGGAAGCTGCACCGGCACCTGAACTCTCAGAAGAAGAGCAGGCGATAGAGAACGCAAGGATCATCGCCTACAGTGCATGCACACGTGCGATAGAGGCACTGAGAAAAGAATAAAAAAACAGAACCGCAGAGAGGCAGCTGAATTATGAGCATCCGGACACATTATGATGACAAGATAGCGAGAACAGAGGAAGAAGTGCAGGCCATGCTGGACAAACAGAAGGAGCTGCATAAGTCAGTACCTAAGGAAAAGTATGTCGCGAAAGAAGCTGCATGCGCTGAGCTTACAGACATCCCGGGGCATCCTCTGAACACTTACGTCAGAGAGAACAAGGTGCTGGCAGCCCTTATCGAGAAGACAAGGGGCAAACTCGCCCTGGGGCAGGATGTGACTGATGAGCTCAGAGAGATGCGTCAGGTATCCATCCATTATGCATCCAAGGGGGACCTTCTGTATCCTCTACTGGATGCCAGGTACGACATCACCGGCCCGTCCGGGTTCCTCTGGACAGAGGATGATGAGATAAGAGACGAGATGGGCGCTCTTGAGAAGGATCCTGTGCATGATGATCAGTGGAATGACAGGCTTAATGCCGTCATGGCCCGCGCCGAGCAGATGATATCCAAGGAGGAGAACATCCTTTTCCCTATATGCGCAGTCAACTTCACGCCTGAAGAGTGGAAGGGCATATACCGCGACTCGATGGACTACGATATATGTTTCGGCATCGAGCGTGCTGTCTGGGAGGAAGCGGAGGCTGAAGGCGTGACCGGACGCAGTGCCTCAGTATCTGATGCCGAGATAGTACTGCCGGGAGGCCACATGACAGCAGATCAGCTGAGAGCACTTCTCAACACAATACCTGCTGAGATTACCTTCGTGGATGATCAGAACATAAACAGGTTCTTCAATGAGGGACCTAAACTGTTCAAGAGGCCTGAGATGGCAATAGACAGGGAAGTGTGGACCTGCCATCCGCCTAAGGTCGAGCCGATGGTAAGAGCCATAATCGAAGACTTCAGGACCGGCAAGAGGGATGAGGTGCCTGTATGGATGGAGAAAGGCGGACGCACTGTGCTGGTAAGGTACATGGCCGTTAGAGACACTGACGGCAATTACGTCGGGACCCTCGAATATGTCCAGGATATGGAATTCGCTAAGGAGCACTTTCTGAAGGAGAAATAACAGTGAATACTGCAGAAGCGAAATGCCGGGAATTCCTCGCTGGAAAGGGAATGGAAGACCGTATAATAGACTTCAAGAATACAGACATTACTGCTGAGAGCACAGCGATCGCTCTCGGAGTTGACGTGGACAGGATATGCAAGGGCCTCGCATTCAAAGGCAAGGGCGGAACAGCCGTTGTTGTGATCGCATCCGGCAGGGCCAGAGTCAATAACGGCAAGTTCAGGGACGTGTTCGGCTTCAGGCCGACCATGCTTCCTGCCGAGCAGACTGAAGAACTCGTAGGCCACATCGCCGGAACGATCAATCCGTTCTGCCTTAAGGATACGGCAAGGCTGTACCTTGACCTGTCAATAAGAAAGCATATTGGGGAGACCGTGTTCCCGGGAATAGGCGGAGAGGACTCGGTCGTCGAGCTCACTGTTGATGAACTCGAGAAGCTGTCAGACCCGGTGTGCTGGGTGAATGTGACTATATAGGGGGCATACGGGCATGATCATTGAGACTGAGAGACTGATGCTGCGTCCGTTCACGATGGATGACTTTGACATTATCTACAGGCTGTACTCTGACGAAGAGATACTCAGATACATGCCGAATGATATCATGGACGAAGAGAAGGCACAGAAGCATCTTGAGAGGATAGTGTCCGACTTGGATGAAGTGCCTCTTGTAAGCTGCGAGATGGCAGTGATACTCAGGGAAACTCAGCAGAAGATAGGCCGCGCGAGATTCCACATGGATGGGGAGACGGATACTGCAATGCTGGGATGGCTCCTGCTGCAGCCGTACTGAGGGCAGCATCTTGCTACGGAAATGACAAGGGCAATGATAGACTATGCCTTCGACACCATTGGCGTGCACCGTGTCTCAGCGCTCTGCAACCCTGACAATATTGCCTCATGGAAGGCGATGGAGAACTGCGGGATGCGGTGCGAGGCACACTACAGGAAGAAGGTCAGATACGTCAGGCACGGAGTCCCGAGCTGGGAGGACGAGCTTGAGTATGCGATACTTCGCGAAGAGAGACAATAATTGACAGTGACAATGGCCGGATGCAAGAGACCTATATTTCTATGACTCCCGGCCTGACTTCAGGATCATGGCTGCAGAGCACCTTCACACATGAAGGATCTGCAGCTGTTTTAGATAGCCACTTAAGAGATCTAAGCTGGGAACCCCTGTCGGCGCCAAGGCCCGGAGGCGTCATGGTCTCCCAGTTATACGATGAATAGGCTGCATCAGCTGCCAGCAGTGCATAGCGGCTGCCGTTTCGTATAAGTATGCCGGCCTGCCCGTCGGTATGACCGGAGAGCTTGACCATCATGAGGCTCTCATCTCCGGTTATATCCACTGCCCGGTCATCAGGACCGAGCAGGTATCCTCTGTAGTACGGATACTCCGTACCTGGGAAATCCCACAGATCATCAGGCTGCCTTACACTGTACTTGGTCCTGACCGCCCAGTATCTTTCTTCCTCGGGCATTATTTTCCTGCTGACTCTGCTTAGGTGCCTGAGCCCTGACACATGATCGGCATCGAAATGGGTTATGAGGGCGGCAGCGATGTCTTCCTGCCTTATACCCATGGATTCAAGCTGCTCATGAACGGCCATGCCCTGCGGTACATATGGGTGATACATCTGCACAAGATAAGACGGCAGCACGCTCTCTGCAGCCTTCTTTGAATACACTCCCTCAGGGCTTATATCCCTGCTCCAGCCTGTATCAACAAGATAGAGACCAGATGGGTGCTCGATGAGATATACACTTACCGGAAGCGTTACGCGTTTGCTGTCCGGCATCGTCAGGGCACGCCCAAGATCTCTTGCGCTGTTGCTGCTTCCTGAAGGGACGCAGTCAGCAACTCTTATATATCCGCAATGTAATACATGTATTTTCATAGTCTTCCTCTTCATTCCAATTTTACCACATGAGAGGTCTTTCCGGCTGTGGATGGTAAACAAATTCATTGATGACTGCTCTTATGGTATTATTGGATTAACAGCGATATTGAAACTTGAGAGGGGAACTGAATGAAGATATTAGTACTTGAAAGCAGTGGCAACATCAAAGGTTCATCCAATATGTTGGCAGACGAATTCATCCGCGGAGCTGAGGAGAACGGACACGAGGTCACTGTATATAACGTGATCAGAAAGAACATCAAGCCATGTCTCGGCTGCGGACACTGCGGCATGTCAGGCGCATGCGTGCTGAACGATGACTATGAGAATGAACTGAAGCCGCTTATTGCAAAGACTGACATGATCGTATTCGTCATGCCTGTCTATTACTACAACTGGCCGGCACCACTGAAGATGTGCATTGACAGATTCTACAGTTTCACTATGGAACTGACATCGATGCACAAGAAGACAGCGCTGCTTGCAGTTGCATGGGACAATACGGATACGGTATTCAAGGTAACTGAGGCATACTATAAGCAGATCTGCAGCTACATGCAGTTCGAAGACTGCGGCATGGTGCTCGGAGGAGGATGCGGCTCGCCATCCATGACGAGAGGCACCAAGTATCCGCAACAGGCTTATGAACTTGGAAAGAGTATATAGAACTTAGTTATGGGCATTCTTGACAAACTCTTCGGAGGCACGAACATAAATGCAGCACTTGAAGAAGTGCGTAATACTGAAGGCGCAGTCCTTATAGATGTGAGAGGCGCAGACGAATTTGCAGCTGGTCATATACCAGGCGCTGTCAATCTTGATGTGAACAGGATCGGGGAGATAGGCTCAGTTGTAAATGACAAGAATGCTCCGATTTACACATATTGCCTGACCGGAAGACGGAGCGGCAGAGCAGTTGCAGCACTCAGGAATGCCGGTTACACCAATGTGAAGAACATCGGCGGGATCAATAAATACAAAGGACCTAAACATAATGGATAAACTCAAACAGGCTTTTCGCGAATTCAATGAAGAACGTGACTGGGACCAGTTCCACACACCTGAGAACCTGGCCAAGTCCATCAGCATAGAGGCAGGGGAACTGCTGGAATGCTTCCAGTGGAACAATGAGTTCGATAAGGAGCACCTATGCGAGGAGCTGGCCGATGTCATCAGCTACTGCGTCATGCTTGCAGACAGGATTGATGTGGACATTGAAGAGATCGTGATGAACAAGCTGGAGAAAACCAAGAGGAAGTATCCAGTGGATAAGGCAAGAGGTGTGAGCACCAAGTATACGGATCTGTAGTAATGGCATTTATAAAGACTTTAGATTTTGATATTTCTTCAGTCGATGACATCAGAAGGCTGAAACATAACGGGGCCAGGGTCGGTGAGAACTGGCCTGTTGTTTATGTGCTTAATGATGATACAGAAGCATATGTGGGCGAAACCGTTAACATCTCAAGGCGCGCTGAACAACACCTCACAAATCCCGCAAAGAGCAAACTGGCAGAGATAAGAATCATCACAGATGAGGATTATAACAAGTCTGTCATTCTTGACCTTGAATCATTTCTCATTAAACACATGGCAGCAGATAAGAAGTACAAGTTGCTCAATGGGAACAATGGCATTCAGGATCACGATTATTATGAGCGCAGTGCTTATGAAGACAAGTTTAAAGACATATGGAAGAAACTTAAAAAACTGGGAGTTGTTGAGAAATCGATTGAAGAAATAGAGAACTCAGAGCTGTTTAAGTACTCACCGTATAAATCACTTGGCTCTGAACAGATTCAAACTGAAAAAGAAATCCTGTCGGCATTAGCTTCCTATGATGAAACGGGTAGAGGGGCATCGATTGTAGTAACCGGAAGTGCGGGGACCGGGAAAACGATACTCGCTGTTTATCTGATAAAACTATTTTCGGATATAAATAGCAGAAGCATTGTAGACCCTAAAGATGATGACTACTATGATGATGATTCAGAGGTTGCTATTGCTTCAGAGAGTATTGATAAAATCAAAAGGATAGGAATCGTTTTTCCGCAAAAGACACTCCGAAGTTCTATGAAGGATGTGTTTAGCAGAATCAGCTCCCTTGATCCTGATATGGTTATGGATACCACGGATGTGGTAAAGAATTATATAAAGAATGGCAAGAAGAAGTATGACCTTCTGATTGTTGATGAGGCGCATAGACTGAAAAGCAGGAAGAATCATGGAAACATGCTGCAGAATAAGGCGTTCAACGATGCGTGTAAGGCTCTTGGACTTGATTCAGACAAAGATTCAGAACTCGACTGGATGATGATATGCAGCAAGAATCAGATTTTATTCCGTGATGACAGGCAGAGAGTTCGCGCCAGTGACATGGATGATGAGCAGTTCTATAGTATTGTCAACGGGAAATATGATACGAAGTTCGTACAGCAATTTTTATATGATCAATGGAGGTGCCAGGGCGGTACTGACTATATCAATTATCTGAAAGAGATATTCGATGGCACAGCAAAGAAAAAACGCGAGATTGAGAACTACGACTTCAAAATGTTTGACGATGTAGATGAAATGATCTGTGCAATAAAAATTCTGGAGAAAAAAGTATAAGCTGTGCCGCAATGCAGCTGGATATGC
>CAMIWY010000051.1 GCA_946402595.1 uncultured Clostridia bacterium | reverse complement strand
GCGATGCGGCGGCGATAGCTCTGTCCAACCTGCTCGGACTCGTGTGCGACCCGGTGAGAGGGCTGGTCGAGGTGCCTTGCCAGACGAGGAACACGATCGGCGCAGCCGGGGCTTTCACGGCGGCAGAGCTGGCGATGGCAGGCGTGACCGTGCACATATCTCTTGATGAGATGATCAGGATAACTTATGATGTAGGCAGGTCGCTGCCGGAGTCTCTCAGGGAGACGGCCAAAGGCGGCTGCGCGATGGCGTGCAACGTATGCCCGGGCGCCATGCATGTGGCACCTACCAAGTAGCATATAGCTTGCAAAAGCAGCCGGAAACCGCCGGGCCCGGACATAGGCATAGGGTGCGGCAGGATCATCGTGCTGAAGGCCGGCGGGATAGCCGAAGAGGGCACGTTCGATGAACTCATGGAGCTGAAGGGATACTTTCATGAGCTGATGAAGAGGCAGTCGGTATAAGCAGCCGCTGGCCGGAAATGGTCTGACTGGAGCGGCGAGAAAGTCAGCAGGAAAAGACATTGAGAGCCGGAAAGCCAGCCATCTTTCCCGGATCATTAAAAAAAGCAAACTACGGAAAAGGAGAATTCCTGGAATTGGGTTATTATGAACAGCTTCCTGAGCTCGATATAAACGAGGGGCTCGAGGACATGAAGATATACAAGAATGCTGTGCTCGTGGACGTGCGGACACCTGAAGAATACGCAGAAGGGCACGTGCCGGGCGCGATCAACCTTGAGGCCGCACTGTGCGGAAGGAAGAACCGCGCGTACGTGGAAAGCGTTTTGCCTGACAAGACCGTTCACGTCTGCATGTACTGTTACGGCGGAGCGAGAAGCGGGATGGCAGCGGCCTTCCTCAGGCAGATGGGCTACGACCGCGCCGAGAACATCGGCGGATATGAAGGGTACGAAGGACCGGTTGAAATATGAAATACGAAAAGAGGGTGACCACTCCGGTGATCACCCTCTTGCTGTCTCTAGATATGTACCGGGTCGCCGCTGCCGAAACATCCTACACCGCCGACTCCGCCGCCTCACGAAGCTTCTCCTGGAAAGCAGGATCAGTTTTCATCAGTTCTTCAAATTTTTTCAGATTGTTATTCATAAGGACCACCTAATTATGTTTCCCTATATTTGCCCCTCGGGGCCATACTGACATATTGTTAATTCAATTGGGGGAGGAGTGCAAATAATCTTCTCCCAAACAGATCCATAGTAATATACAATCAGCGCCCCAGTCCGGAGACGAAAAAAGCGAGCCTTACGGCTCGCTGTGGTGCGCCCGTAGGGATTCGAACCCTAGACCTTCTGATTCGTAGTCAGACACTCTATCCAGCTGAGCTACGAGCGCATGTCGTTTCGCGACTTCACTATGATACATCAGAGATATTCAAAAGTCAACCGCGAGAAACAATACTTATTGAAGGATGTATGCTGTCAGGATCCCGAAATGCCGCGGGCAGTTTTATCTAGAGGTTTTAGGTATTGAGTATGCGTTATATTGTTTGACGGGACCCTGATTGAGTAGGGATGGCCCGCGGCATTCCTGATTAAAGGCACGGAAAGAGATCCGCACCTGTTGCAGGTACGATCAGACATCCCATATTGACATACGGATGGTAATCTGTGGGCAAAGTCATTTTGCGTACCTCAAAAAACGGTATCGTAAACCGGTAACGTAAAAACGCCACGCAAACAGGCACGCAAATATGCACGGAATCATGCACGTAAACAGGCATGCAAAAGCATGCAAAGAAGCGCGCTGTGCGCAGCAGACGTTATTCAGTTACTTTTGTCCGTCTTTGAGATGTATGTAGGAACTGAAGAAGACTGAAGAACTGCAGAGTTTCCGCGGCGTAAGGAGCGTCAGGAAACCTGAGAGGCTTCTTCCCGAGAACAGCAGAGCGGCTGTATCCGTTTTGCTGTGAAGAGCGGTGCCTGCAAGAGTGCTGCCAGCATTCCGCTGCAGATGATAAGCGATCGAATGATGTGCAGTCGTCTCATCCACGATGCAGTCGTGCTGCGACCTCTCGGTAATAGCGTGGATCTCGCTCGTGGTGTTGCTGATACCCTGCAGTTTGTTGTAGAAGTCATCACAAGTAGCGGGGCTTGCAAGTCCCGCAGTCATCGCGAGTACTACTACCAGCAGCGCGATCATGTTGATGGTCTTACGGCGCATAACATCATTCATGCGAGCATTATATCATATATTGCTGTTCAGAGACTGCAAATTTTGATGACAGTGGGGACGGTTCTCATTGTCATCTTTCTTACCACAAAAGTGTGTCAAAAAGGAACGTCCCCGTTGACACTTGATGACAGAATATGACAAAGAGAACCGTCCCCGTTGTCACAAAACAAAAGACCGGCTGCGTGAGCCGGTCTTCTTTGAGGTTGATTGTGAGTCTAAGTCAACTAGATTGTGAATCCCTTGGTCATCTGATCGTCCGGATCCATGAACCACTTTGCCTCGCCGCAGAGATAAGCAGCGCCGGTTACCTGTGGGATGACGGAATCGAATTCGCCTACCTTAGGTCCGATCTCAGCAACTGTTCCGATGAATCTTGTGTCGATGAATGACTTGTAAACGAAGCTTTCGCCTACGCCGAGCTCACCCTTCTTGTAGAGCCAGGACAGCTTAGCAGATGTACCTGTTCCGCATGGGGATCTGTCAATCTGCGGATCATGAGGCTCGCCGAATACCAGCTGGTTCTTCAGTGCGAACTTTGCATCCGGGCAGAACTCCTTGTCGCTCTCTGTAAGTTCGTCTGTGCAGTAGTTCTCGATGAGGTCTACGCTTGTGATGTCGAGCTCAGGGTGCTGGATCTCAACTGTCTTGTTGATCTCCTGGAGTGCGAAGCTTGACCACTCTGTGAGGAACTTGGTGTGCTCAGGTGTTACCTTGAATCCGAAGTTCTTCTCAACGTCTACGAGTGCGAAGAATGATCCGCCGAAGCAGATGTCATATACGACCTTCTTGCCCTGATACTCGAGCTCGAGGTTCTCCTTGTAAACGAATGCAGGAACGTTGGTCAGTGTAACGCCTGTTACCTTTCCGTCCTTGCACTTGCAGTCGAGCTTGACCAGTCCTGCAGGAGCGTCGAGAACAACCTGAGTTACAGGCTCCTTCATCTCCTTAAGGCCTGCTTCGAGGATAACTGTAGCAGCACCGATCGAGCAGTGTCCGCACATGTTCAGATATCCGCCGCCGTCCATGAAGAATACGCCGAAGTCAGCTTCAGGATTGATTGGCTCGCAGAGGAAAGCACCGAACATGTCGTGGTGTCCACGAGGCTCGAACATGAGCATTGTTCTGAGATAGTCATAATGCTCTTCGAGATAGTGCTTCTTCTCGATCATTGTGTTTCCCGGCAGTTCCGGGCAGTCAAGAGCGACTCTGCAGTACTCGCCCTCAGTGTGAGCTTCAACTGTTCTGATAACCTTCTTATCATAATTATCATAGTTGATCTTAGGCTCAAGATATTTTGCCATGGGTAATTACCTCCTTAAAACACATAGCTATATGAGAGGCGGTCAATTTTGCCTCTTTGATAGGACTATCATAACGCATCGTCTGAAAGAGTGTCAATAATCTGTCAGCAGGCTAAACGGGAATAATTTGTGCTTTTTAGGTGCATGAAAAATGCTTAATTTTGCTTTAAGCAAAACTTAAGGTGTGTATGCGGACGTTAATGTGAATTTAATGTCAAACGCTTAAAAATCAACGGTTTTTGCATAAAAAGAGGGCTGTGATATAATGCCTTTACGTATCAATTTTATCTATACGAATTCATTATATCATTGTTGTAATAAATAGCTCAAAATGGTATTATTTGGATGAATAAAGGGGCATTTTTTGCGTGCCGAATTCAAGACGGTAATAATTGAAAAATGCAGTTCATTATTTCAAAGTAGTTCAAAGGAGATTCGTATTATGGAAAACATTCAGATGCTACTTAAGCAGGGTGCTGTAGGTAAGCCATGTGCTCCTGTTGTTGCTGTTGGCGACAAGGTAAAGAGAGGTCAGCTTATCGCTACTCCTACAGGTCTTGGTGTTAATGTTCACTCCAGCGTTTCCGGTGAGGTCATTGAGATCACTGACGACAGGATCATCATCAAGCCGGACGATGAACAGCCTGAAGATTACGTTAAGATCGCTAAGGGCTCCAACCTTGAGATGATCAAGGAAGCCGGCGTTCTCGGACAGGGCGGTGCAGGATTCCCTACATTCATCAAGATCTATGACGGCAAGAATGACAAGCCGGTTCTCGACCACGGATACATTCTCGTAAATGCTTCCGAGTGCGAGCCTGGTCTTGCTCACAACATCCAGCAGATCGATGAGGATCCTGCAAGACTGCTCAGAGGTATCCATTATATTATGGAGATCGCAGGAGCTGACAAGGGAATCATCGCTATCAAGAAGAAACACAGAGAGACGATCCTCAAGCTGGACGCACTTCTGAAGGACGATCCTGCAATTGAGAGACATCTTCTCCCGGACATCTATCCGATGGGCGAAGAGCGTGCTGTAGTAAGAGAGTGCCTCGGCATCGAGCTCGAGCCGGACAAGCTCCCATCAGCAGCCAACGCTGTAGTAATCAACAGTGAGACAGTTTACAGCTGCGTAGCAGCAATCGAAGATCAGAAGCCGCTGATCGACAAGAACCTCACAGTAAGAGGAATGATCAAGGGCGGAAGCGAAGCTCACGTATTCGAGAACGTTCCTGTAGGTACAAGCGTACAGGCACTGATCGACAGAGCAGGCGGCTTTGACGAAATGGGATACGGCGAGATCATCATGGGCGGAGCCTTCACAGGTAAGGCTACTACTCTTGATGCTCCTATCACCAAGGCTACAGGTGCTATCCTTGTTACACGTCCGTTCAGAGACCTGAAGGGCGCTAAGGTCGGTATCCTGGTATGCGCATGCGGCGGCAACCTCGAGAGAATGGAAGACCTCGTTGCCAAGTATAATGGTACAGTTGCTCATGTCTGCTACTGCAAGCAGGCTCAGGAGATGCCTAACGGCACACGTAAGTGCGAGCGTCCTGGCAACTGCCCTGGACAGGTCAAGAACAACCTCGAGTTCAAGAAGGCAGGCTGCGAGTACATCATCATCGGAAACTGCTCTGACTGCTCCAACACAGTTATGGCTTCCGGTCCTAAGATGGGACTCAAGGTAATGCACATGACAGACCTTGCAATGATGGCAGTAGGACACCCGCTGTACAGAACACTGAAGGTTTCCAAGAAGGTAGATCAGGACCTCGACGTAGTAGACAACGTAGAGGACAACGAGACAGTACAGTAGTTACCGGCCTGATGTCGCTTTCTAACGAATCATCTGTATATACAATAGAATAATTTATTAATGGTATAAGCCTCTCTCCGGGTGAGCCCCAAATCCCCCGGAGAAGAGGAATATATACAACCACTGACTGTGCACATTGCGCAGGCAGGCACAAGTTTTAAGGAGGAAGATCGATATGTCAATCACAGCTGAAACAGCTAAGCAACATGCAAACGATCCAGCAGTACTTTGCTGCAGAGCAGAGGCAGGCACAGAACTGACACCTGCAAACTTCGAGGATCCAGCAATCTTCCCGGATCTCGTAGATTCCGGACTGCTGAACCTTGACGGAGCACTGAAGCTTGGCCAGGTGCTCAACGGCTCAAAGCTTACTAAGACAGTTGATTCTCTCACACCTATCACAGCAGACATCGTTGATAAGTTCGATGCAGCTGAGGGCGAAGAAGAAGCTCCAGCAGCAGCTGAGGAAGCAGCTCCTGCAGAGGCAGCAGCTCCAGCAGCAGTAGCAGCAGCTCCAGCAGTTGGCGGCTACATCAACCTTCACATCGGCGAGGGCAAGAACATCGACATCCAGATTCCTGCAGGAATCGGCGGCGGTGTAGCAGCAGCTCCTGCAGCAGCAGTAGCAGCAGCAGCTCCAGCAGCTGCAGCAGCTCCGGCAGCTGAAGAAGAAGGCGAAGCTGTAGTAGTCAGAGAGATGACACGTAAGCACTACAAGATCGATAAGGTAGTTCTTGGTGACGAGACCAAGATCGAAGGAACAACACTGTACATCCGTAAGGCAGCAGCACAGGAAGGTGCTGACGCTCAGAAGCTGGTACACAGCCTCGAACTCGATGTAATCACACCTGACAACTATCACACTTACACAGAGACAGTAATGGATATCCAGCCGATCGCTACTAAGGAAGACGATTATGAACTGGGTGAGGGCGTTACAAGAGTTCTCGACGGAGTAGTAATGATGGTTACCGGTATTACCGAAGAGGGAGTACAGGTTGGTGAGTTCGGTTCTTCCGAGGGATACATCGATGAGAACATGATGTGGAACCGTCCGGGCGCAGTAGACAAGGGCGAGATCATCATCAGAGCTCATGCTGTTATCGACAACAAGAAGAACATGGAGAGACCTGGTCCTATCGCTATCCACACTGCAGTTGACCACGTAACTCAGGAAATCAGAAATGCTATGAAGAAGCAGCTGACTGATGAGCAGGTAGTTGATACTCAGGTTATGAGACAGGTTAGAAGACCTGGAAAGAAGAAAATCGTTATCGTTAAGGAGATCATGGGTCAGGGCGCTATGCACGATAACTTCCTGTTCCCTACAGAGCCAGTTGGAGTACTCGGAGCTAAGCCTAACGTAGACCTTGGTAACGTTCCAGTAGCTGCTAACCCACTCGAGGTTATGGACGGCTGCATCCACGCTCTTACATGCATCGGACCGGCTTCAAAGGAAATGTCCAGACATTACTGGAGAGAGCCACTGGTTTACGAAGCAATTCACGATGACGACGTTGACCTGGTAGGCGTAATCTTCGTTGGTTCACCTCAGGCTAACACAGACAAGTTCTACGTATCCAGAAGACTTGGCCAGATGGTAGAGTCCATGAACGTAGACGGTGCATTCGTTACAACAGAGGGATTCGGAAACAACCACGTAGACTTCACTTCCCACATCGAGCAGATTGGTAAGAGAGGCGTTCCGGTTGTAGGATTCTCATTCTGCGCTGTACAGGGTGCTCTCGTAACAGGTAACAAGTACTGCGATGCTATGGTCGACAACAACAAGTCCATGTCCGGTATCGAGAACGAAGTACTTGCATGCAACACTCTCTGCCACGAAGACGCTATCAGAGGTCTGGCTATGCTGAAGGCTAAGATGGCTGGTGAGAGCATCAAGGCACCTGAAAGAAAGTACACACACGCAGTTAAGGAGAGCAACGTAGAGCTGATCGAGAAGGCTTACGGCACTAAGATGGAACTCGTAGACAACGAGCAGGCACTGCCAATGAGCGAGAAGAGAAAGGCTAAATACGACTAATTATTGGAAAGAGGTAGATTCGAGATATGAAATACGGTGACAAGATAATCAGAATGGAAGGCGTTATCGTGGAAGTCCATGACGGAAGCGTAGCCATCGACTTCAAGGGCAGACTGGGACATCTCAGGATACCTAAGAGGATGATCATTTCAGATTATGACCTGGAGATAGGTCAGGAGGTCGCCTGGAACATGAGTTTCATCGAACAGGAGAGCGCCGAAGTCAATCAGAGATATCTTGAAACTATCGATCATGCCAATAAACTCCAGGACGAAATGCACAGTAAAACCAAACAGGAGGTTTAATCAGAAATGAGTATGACAGTTGTAAAAGGATTACAGTCTGAGATATTCGTACCTATCACTCCTAAGTCAGTTTGGGCTCCTGTAACTAAGCCTCTGAGCGAGATGACAGTTGCTCTTGCAACAGCTGCCGGCGTTCACAGAAAGGATCAGGAGAGATTCAACCTGGCTGGAGACTTCACATGGAGAAAGATCCCTAACGAGTCCACAGAGGATGAGCTGATGGTAACACACGGTGGTTACGACAACTCCGACGTTAACAAGGACATCAACTGCATGTTCCCTATCACAAGACTTAAGGAACTCGCAGCTGAGGGATTCATCAAGGCTTGCGCACCATACCATGCAGGATTCATGGGCGGCGGCGGAAACATTGAGAAGTTCACCAACGAGACAGGTCCGGCTGTAGCTCAGATGCTTAAGGATGAGGGCGTTGACGCTTGTCTCCTTACCGCTGGATGAGGAACCTGCCACCGCTCTGCAACAATCGTGCAGAGAGCAATCGAGGCTGCAGGTATCCCTACAGTTATTATCGCAGCACTTCCACCAGTTGTAAGACAGGCTGGTACACCGAGAGCTGCTGCTCCTATGGTACCTATGGGCGCTAACGCTGGTGCACCTCACGATGTTGAGATGCAGACAGCTATCGTAAAGGCTTCCCTCGAGCTCCTCGAGACAATCGAGACTCCGGGCAAGATCGTTACACTGCCTTACGAGTATCACGCAGTTATCTAATTCGGGGAGAGTCATACAGGACTATATATCCTGACTTTGAACTGAATAGGACATCGATATCTGAAAGTATCGAAGATGGGGCTGAGCAAT
>CAMIWY010000050.1 GCA_946402595.1 uncultured Clostridia bacterium | reverse complement strand
TATTAGTTTATCCAAACGGATCAGTCTGCCTGCTATTTCTTCAATTTCATCCTCTCTGCCGGTCTTTTCGGCTATCGAGAGCTCGTTCATGAGTTCAGACTTTTCCATTTTGTAATTGTTGATAAGATAGCTTGCCCGGGTTTCCCTGTAAAATGCTTCGTCATCAGGTCCTATCTGGACTGAAGCTGCATATCTTCTGAAAAGGGATTCCTCATCAGGATCGAGAAACGCTGCGATCCGTTCCGGATCTATTCTGTGCATTCCGTTCTCAGCGCCGTCCTGCAGTGCAGTTGCAGCTCTCAGAACAGAGGAAGCGATCGGTGATCGTATCTGGATCCCGTCCTCGGAATATCTCCTGATATATCTAGTATTTTCAAGTGCCAGCAAAGCAAAGGACATCTCTATGCGTTCGTCTATGCTGGTGTCGTTCTGTCTTCTTCGCTCAGCACGGTCCGGATACCTTCTCTGCGGAACGGAGCCTGCCGCCGGACGTCTGTTCTCACTTCCGGCCCTGACAGTCATCATTATCGAATGTTCTGATATCCCGAATTCTTCGCCGAGCTTTCTTACGTACAGTTCCTGCTCGACTGGGCCAAGAGATCTCAGGACAGGTACTATGTTCTCGATATATGCAAGAATACCCATGTCCGTGGTGAGATCAAACCCTTCCCTTGCAAGTCTCAGCCTGAATTCAGCTGCAGGAACTGCGTCGTCGACAAGTCTCAGGAACTCTTCCTTTCCGTTTTTCTGTATGAATTCATCCGGATCCTTGCCGCCCGTTACAGTCAGGACTCTCGGCTTTCCGCCGGCTCCGTTTATTACGGAGATCCCTCTGAGCGCGGCGTTGATTCCTGCTGAATCAGAGTCATACGACAGAACGATGTTCTTCGAGTAACGGCAGAGAAGTTTTGCCTGATTGTCAGTCAGAGCTGTACCGAGTGATGCTGCGACATTTCGTACCCCGCTCTGATACAGCGATATGACGTCCATATATCCTTCAACGATAATGGCCCTGCCGGCTGACGATATTTCATTCTTTGTAAAGTTCAGGCCGAAAAGGTTGTTTTTCTTGAGAAATATCTCACTCTCCGGTGAATTCAGGTATTTTGGCTTGATATCTCCTATCGCCCTGCCGCCGAATCCTATGACCTTATCCTGTGTATTGATGATCGGAAAGATGACTCTGTCACGGAACTTGTCATACAGACCTCCGCGGCCCGAATTTGCAAGTCCGAGTTTGAGGAGCTCCTCATCTGTCACGCCTTCAGATCTCAGATAGTCAGACAAGGCAGTTCCCGATGCAAGAGCATATCCCAGTCCGAATCTGGTTATTGTATCATTTGAAAGACCTCTCTTGCGGAAGTATGCAAGGCCCTTGTTGCCTCTTACTGAAAGACAGTTGTAGAAGTATCTGGCAGCCTTTGCATTGATCTCATAATATCTGGAATAGTCCTTTTTCGGTGCAGAATGCCTTTTCTCCGGCATTTTGATACCGTATTCGCCGCAGAGCTTCTCGACAGCTTCCATGAAAGGCAGCTTGTAATACTCCTGGACGAACTTGATGACATCACCCTTCTGGCCGCAGCCGAAACAGTTGAATATCTGCTTCTCCTCATTGACCATGAATGACGGAGTCTTCTCTGAATGGAACGGACAGAGACCTTTATAGTTCGCTCCTGCCTTCTTCAGATCGACTTCACGGCCGACAACATCAACGATATTGACCTGAAGCTTGAGTTCGTCAATGAAGTTGTCCCATGCCATAAGCCGTGTTACCTCCAGCTTTGCGGTACGAACAGTCTGTCATACAGTCTCAGGGCGTATCTGTCTGTCATGCCTGAGATCCAGTCCTTGACAGCAACGTTAGTACCATCTTCCTTCTCTATTTCCTTATATACGCCGGGTATCTCATCCGGATGATCAAGAAAGTACCCGTACAGCGATCTTATGATAAGATCGACCTTCTCCTTGTCCGTAACAGCCTGTACTTCCGGAGAGTTGTAAACGTGCGCAAACATGAATGCTCTCAGGCTCAGCAGCGCTTTGCTGAAATCGGGCGAAAGAGCTATCTCCGTCTTACCCTCGCTGTTCATGCACAGGTCAGTGATCAGGTTGTTTATTCGGTCGCTGTGTGTGCTTCCGAGTACTGCAATGTCTTCTGACGGAAGATCATCCATGCTGATGATGCCGCTTCTTATTGCGTCGTCTATATCGTGGTTGACATATGCTATCCTGTCGCAGATCTTGACTATCTGTCCTTCAAGAGTTACCGGTATGCCCGGGCCTCTGTGATTCAGGATGCCGTCTCTGACCTCATAAGTCAGATTTAGTCCTCTCCGCCTTGATGTGTCCTCTATCCTGTCGACGGTCCTGAGACTCTGTTCATTGTGGGCAAAACCACCGGGATGTATCGCGTTGAGAACTGCCTCTCCGCTGTGGCCGAAAGGCGTATGCCCGAGGTCATGACCCAGAGCTATCGCTTCAGTAAGGTCTTCATTATACTGAAGTATCCTCGCTACAGTCCGCGAGATCTGGGCTACTTCCAGTGTGTGAGTAAGTCTGGTCCTGTAATGATCGTCTTCAGGAGCAAGGAATACCTGCGTCTTGTTGATGAGTCTTCTGAATGCCTTGGAATGGATAATGCGGTCTCTGTCACGCTGGTAATCGCTTCTCAGAGCACACTGCTCTTCAGGAAACATGCGTCCCCTTGACTCAGCCGCCTTGGCTGCAAGCGGTGACAGCATTTCATATTCTCTTGCCTCAATATCCTGTCTTGTAATCATTCTCCGATTCTAACGTCGTAACCCTCAACGCTGTAGTCAAGTGCGTTCCTGAAATCATAATCAGTCTTGTCGCCGAGGAAACCGGCAGCAACAATGTTGTATCTTGCATCCCTGACGCTCAGCTCACTTCCCGTAAGCCTGTCAAATACATTCAGATCGTGGACATACCATTTGCGGAACCTGGATATCTCCTCTGCAAGTGCCGATACATCCTCATCTGTCATGTCGGATGAGATCAGACCTGTCATGGCTCTTCCGATGGAATCCACCGTCAGATACAGTTCTGTTTCATTATCCGGCAGATGACCGAGAAACTGCTCATAGAAAGAGTCCATGTGCTCAGCAAGGACTTCTTTATCCACCTCCCTGATAAGATCCCTTATCAGGTTCTCCTCGATGAAGTCGTCTTCCTCGAGAAGAGAAGCAAGGTTCTCATAATATCTGAATTCGTCTATTGTATCTATGTCCAGTTTTCTGTAAAGTACAGTTTTATCCATTGTTTCAATGTCTGCCCCACTATGCTATAATTTCTGACAGAATATTATAACACATGGAGATGTCAAAATGAACAGCGACAAACAGAAATTACGTTCCGAAATCCAGACGGCAGATAAGTGGAACATCGATGCGATGTATTCTGACTCATCTGCCGTTCTTGAGGATGTCGATAAAGGCATGAAACGTGCTCAGCACCTTGCTTCCATGCAGGGCCATGTTATGGATTCGCCTTCCTCGCTTCTTGACGCACTTATCTCTTATACAGAAGCATACAGAGCGATCGAAAATGCATATGCCTATGCTCACATGAAGCGTGACGAGGATAATACAGATACCGCCGGAGCAGAACTCTTCGGCAAGGTTTCGATGAGCCTTACTGCTCTCACTTCACTCACAGCATTCCTCGATCCTGAGATCCTTGAGGCGGACCCTGCCCTCGTCCGTTCATACATAGACGAGAAAGAAGGCCTCGGGATGTACAGGTTCATGCTGACCGAACTTCTGAAACAGAGAGAGCATACTCTCAGCAAGGAGGAGGAATTCATAATTGCCTCATACGGAGAAGTTCTCAGGTCTTCAGGCAACATCTTTACCGCTCTTAACAATGCCGATCTTGAATTCGGCACCGTTACTGATGAGGACGGAAGCGTGAAACCTCTTACTCACGGGACTTTTGTCAGATTCCTTGAGTCTCAGTCGGAGACGGTCAGAAAAGAAGCCTATGACAAGCTGTACGATAAATACATCTCACTTAACAATACACTCACAGCTGTCTATTCCAACAGTGTGAGAAAGGATGCCGTATCAGCTAAGCTGAGGCACTACAGTTCCTCACTTGACGCTGCACTGACTCCTAACGATATTCCGCTTTCCGTTTATGACAGCCTTATCCATGCTGTCCATGAGCATCTCCCGTCGATGCACAGATATGCCGGAATAAGACGCAGAGTGCTCGGCCTTGAAACCATGGGAATGCATGATATGTATGTTCACCTTGTGCGTCCTCAGGATGCTCACTATACTTTTGAACAGGCTGCAGAAATATGCTGCAAAGCCCTGGAGCCTATGGGAGAAGAGTATGTAAACGCTTTCAGGCAGGGAGTTCTGGAAAAACGCTGGGTAGACCGATATGAGAACAAGGGCAAAACGTCAGGCGCGTACAGTTACGGATCCTATGACAGCGAGCCATTCATTCTCATGAATTTTGGCGGGACACTTAGAGATATATTCACACTGATCCATGAAGGCGGACATTCAATGCATTCATGGTATACCAGACAGACACAGCCGTTCATTTACGGTGATCATTCGATCTTCACTGCGGAAGTCGCAAGTACCGTGAATGAGACTCTTCTCATACGCTATCTGATGGATCATGCTGAAAATGATGAGATGCTCCTCTACCTTGTCAATTTCTACATTGACGAATTCAAGGGAACTCTGTTCAGACAGACAATGTTTGCGGAATTCGAGAAGCTTACTCATGAGCTTATTGAATCAGGCGGATCACTCACACCTGAATGGCTGAACACAGAATACGGCAGGCTTAATTCTGAATACTATGGTCCTGAAGTGTCCTATGATGATAAGATAAATTATGAATGGTCAAGGATCCCGCATTTCTACAGAGCATTCTATGTATATCAGTATGCTACGGGTTACTCAGCTGCCAATGCTATAGCTGAGAGGATCCTCACAGAGGGACCGTCTGCAAGAGATGAATACATCAGTTTTCTCAGATCGGGTTCTTCCGGCACACCTATTGATCTTCTTAAGCTGGCAGGTGTCGACATGAGTACGGAAAAGCCTGTAAGAATGGCTCTGGATGTCTTTGACAGCCTGGTTGACAGACTTGATGAACTGACGAAAGGAAACAGAAATGCCTAAGAAAGCATTTATCTTCAGCAATAATAAAGAATACTCTCTGCAGGTATCGAAGGATCTCAGGAAGATCCTTACGGACAGGGATTACGGTATCATCGATGAGTATAAGGAAGATGCTGATCTTCTTATATGCATAGGCGGAGACGGCACTTTTCTCAGCTTTGTACATAAATGCCGCTTCCCTTCCGCACCGATCCTCGGAGTCAATACCGGCCACCTCGGATTTTTCCAGGAGTCTTCTCCGGAACATATGGAGAAAGCCATTGACGATATAATCGCCGGCAGATACACTGTGCAGGATATCAAGCCTGTCCAGGCCAGGATCGTGACCGCACGTAATGAGTTCACCCGGATCGGTCTTAACGAGATTCTTGTACGCGGCCAGTTTTCGCATGTTTCACAGTTCTCGGTATCGATCGATGAGACCAAGGTGCAGGATTTCTCAGGCGATGGTATCCTCATTTCCACACCTGTAGGATCGACGGCTTACAACTACTCACTTGACGGAGCGCTCGTATCCCCTGACCTTGATGTTCTTCAGCTGACACCGGTCGCTCCTATGAATACGAGTGCCTACAGATGCTTCCATTCGAGCATTCTTCTCTCAGCAAGTGAAAGGATCCGCATCGCAGGCATAGGCCGCAGTACCCGCGGGACCATCATCCTCTCCTTTGACGGAAGAACTCACGAATTCAGCAATGTTGAGTATGTAGAGATTACCCAGTCGGATAAGGAAATACATCTCATAAGAAATGAACACTACGATTACTGGAAGAAACTGAGCAGCAAGCTGCTCTGACCGGCAATCATGCAGGAATAATACATGGCAAAATACGAACATACAGTAACTAATGAAGAAGTCGGTCTGACTATCAATCAGATACTGAGACAGAACTACAGGTTCTCTTCAAGATTCCGCACCAAGATGAAGTACCAGTCTCTTGTGGACCTCAACGGATCCCCTGCTCCGGGCTATCTCAGGCCTGCAGCCGGGGATATTATCGGTGTGCGTCTTCCTGAGGAAACAAGCGATTTTCCACCAGAAAACATCCCTCTGGATATCATATACGAAGATGACGACCTGATCCTGGTCAATAAGCAGCCCGGAATCATCGTTCACCCTACCAAGGGTCACCCTGAGCACACAATAGCCAATGCGGTCATGTACTATATGCAGGAGACCGGACAGTCATTCAAGGTGAGATTTGCCAACAGGATCGACATGGACACCACCGGCATCATCATCGTGGCAAAGAATGCAAATGCTCAGAATGATCTCTCCAACCAGATGAGACACAATGCCGTGATCAAAAGATATATCGCTCTTGTCGAGGGACGCATAGACGAAGATCACTTCACTGTAGACCTGCCTATCGGACGGCCTGATCAGGTATCGATCCGCAGAACTGTCATGGAAACAGGCGGAAAGGATGCTGTCACTGAAGTACAGGTGCTTGAGAGATTTGAATCGGAAGAATACGGACCTCATACTCTTGTTGAAGTAGTTCTCCACACAGGAAGGACCCATCAGATCAGAGTGCATCTTTCTCACATCGGTCACGTGATCGCAGGAGATGAGCTGTACGGAGGGAAAACAGACCTGATCGGCAGACAGGCGCTCCATGCATATCATATAGAATTCACCCACCCTGCATCCGGAGAATATATGACATTTGAAACGGACTATCCTGAAGATATCCGGACAGCCATAGAAAAACTCCGAGTCTGAGACATATATCAGGAAATAAAAACAGCAGTCTCATGCAAGCTGCGTAAGCGGCATGACATGAAGACTGCTTTTTTAGTTCTGAAGTAGTTACTGCTGATCGGCCTGCTCCAGTTCCCTGAATGCTTCCTGCCCCGCATACCTGAAGTGAGCAAATCCCTTGTTGATCATGAGCTCATAGAAAACTGTCCTTCCGAGGCAGATGAACCCATATACCGCAAACATCGGAATATCAGCCAGCATGGAAATCAGCGTTGCTGCTGTCTGATTCATGCTGGCAGATGCAGCAAGATCTGCCAGAAGAAAGGCCGGCACATATCCGAGCAGGATATACGGCACATAGCATACAATGAGCCTTACATAATTCATCCTGTTGCCGTACATCATCATCTTGCTCTCGGTCAGGATCTCAGGAATGCTCTTGTCGGGATCGTCTGCAAAAATATAGAACGACTGAGAAAAGTTCAGAGCTGCCAGTATGCCCGGAACAATGAAAAACATCGTCCAGAACGATACAACAAGAGTCTGAACAAGGAACAGTCCGAAAGCCTTGAAATAATAGTTAAGGCTTTCCCCCAGTGCCCTGTAGTCAACTACCCTGTTCCTGATATATGTAAGCGCATACAGGCATTCACTGAGCTTGAACACTCCGTTGAACAGCATGAGATAGAAGAAAACCACAAGCGGCGTTGCCGGAAGTTTGCTGAGCAAGACAGGATCAGCATCAGAATACCTGGTCAGCAGATCGATATTGGTAGCCGGGAAATACAGAGCCATGATCTGAGGTACCCAGTTGGCAACAGCATAGAGGATGCAGAAGCCCACCAGAAAAGATACAAGCGTTCCCTTTGAGTGGACCTTGCATTTGTTTATTATCCTGATTGGGTGTTCCTTTACTATATAGTATCTTTTCAGCTCTTCAGGCATTATTGCTCCATGATCTATTATTATGGAATGGCGGACGGTGCTGATAATTCACGTCCTCGGAACAATGATCCGTTATGTTCCTGCGGAATATGAATGCTCAGCACAGTCCGCCATTCTCACGTTTTAGATTATCTCAACTCAGCTTTGCACTTATTGCTGAGAACCTTGATGATACCGTTCATCTTCTTCTCGATCTGCTTCGATGTCATTGTTGAATCATCGTTTCCGATCTTGAGACTCAGCATTACAGACTTCTTGCCTGCAGGAATCTGCTTGCCGCGGTATTCCTCAACGAACTTCAGCTCTTTTACCATGTACTTGATGGATTCCCTGATCTGTTCCCATGTTACGGATTCGTCAACAAGGAGTGAGAGATCCTGCTCTACCAGCGGATAAGTAGGAAGCTGCTTATACTCGTTGGTTCTTGAAGGATATGGTACGAGCATATCAGTATCAAGCTCGAAAGCAGCTGCCTTGACACTCTTGATACCCGACTCAGTCAGAGCCTGTACAGAGATGAGGCCGATAGAACCTGCAACCTTCTTGCCGCTCATGATGTTGAGCCATACCTTCTCATCAGCCCATGATGGCTTTTCCTTCTGCTTGAATGTGAGAGGCTCGCAGTGACAGTAGCCTGAAAGACCTTCAATAACACCCTTTACTCTGTAGAAGAGC
>CAMIWY010000049.1 GCA_946402595.1 uncultured Clostridia bacterium | reverse complement strand
CTTCCTGCTTATGATGGTCGGCTTCATCACTGACTGGATGTGGTTCAGCGACCTCGGAGACGCGAGCGTCTTCTGGAAGAAGCTGCTGACCGAGCTGGAGATATTCTTCCCGGTATTCATAGTGGTGGCTCTTCTCACGAGGTTCTATCTCAGAACACTCAGAAACGGCTACTTCAGGCAGATCGAGTCGCATGAGATACCTAATGCAAAACGCATGAACAAGGTTGCATGGATCCTTTCCATCCTGTTCGGCGGAGGCGTAGGTCTGTTCTCGTCATGGGGAACATGGCTCACATTCCTCAAGGCAGCGAACTCGACCAGATTCGACCTCAAGGATCCGCTGTTCAATCTGGACATAGGATTCTACATATTCAAGCTCGATTGGATCGACATACTCAACGAGATCATCCTTGGAGCGATCATCGGACTTGTACTGGTAACACTTTTCTACTATTCATATCTTCTCTCGGTAAGGACACCGGACATCTTCGTGCACGATGCACCGCCTGATGAGCCGGAACCTGAACCGGAACCTGTAGAAGAGGACGAAGAACCTAAGGTCATCTACCGCACACCGATCGACCACTCAGTCATCGGCAGGATGTTCAGAGCGGGCAAAGGCGCAGTCGGAACTGCTTTTGACAAGAACCACAAGCGCGGCAGAGGCAAGAGAGTCGACGTCAACAACAGCAACCTCGAGCACCTCATGGATATCGCGAGCGGCAAGCTCATCGTACTCGGTATCCTGTTCTATCTGATGCTCGGAGTAGACTTCTTCATCAAGCAGTTCGAACTGCTGCACACACATACCGGAGCAGTCTACGGTGCAGGTTTCGTTGATGTAAACATCACGCTGTGGGTATACAGGGTCATCATGGTCCTGTCAGTCATCGGCGCGATCACACTGGCTATACACATTAAGAAGGGCGAGATCACCAAGCTCCTCAAGGTGCCTGTGATCATGGTACTCATCTATGCTCTCGGCGTAGGTGCAGGCAACCTCGTACAGTCCCTGATAGTCAGCCCTGACGAGATCAACAAGGAGTCCAAGTACCTCGAGAACAACATCGAGTATACAAGACACGCATACGGAATCGACAACGTAAGAGTCGCTCCGTACAGCGCTGATGACTCCATCACAGGCGAGACCATCGAGAACAACGAAGATACGATCGGCAACATCAGGATCAATGACTATGAGCCGGTCAAGGACTTCTACAACCAGACACAGTCGATCCGTCAGTACTACAGATTCAATGACGCGGATATCGACAGATACACCATCAACGGCGGCATCACTCAGACCTACCTCTCGGCAAGAGAGATAGACGAAGAGAAGATCAGCGATACCTGGATCAACAGACATCTCAAGTACACACACGGTTACGGTGCTGCAGTATCCCAGGTGGATACGGTAACATCATCAGGACAGCCGGATGTGATCGAAGGAAACATCCCGCCTGAAACATCAGTAGACGTACTCAAGATCGACAGACCGGAAATATATTTTGGCGAACTCTCCAATGACTACATCATTACCAACACCAAGGAGACGGAGTTCGACTACCCGGACGGCAGCGAGAACAAGTACACAGAGTACCAGGGCAGCACGGGCATCAAGCTCAACCTGTTCAACAGGATCCTGTTCGCGATGAGAGAGGGCAACATCAAGATCCTCGTTTCGTCGAACATCACATCGCAGTCCAAGTTCATCTACAACCGCAATGTGGTAAGAAGAGTTGAGAAGATCATGCCGTACCTGTCATACGAGGAAGACCCGTACATGACAATCGTGGACGGCAAGCTCTACTGGATACTCGATGCTTACACAACAAGCAGCAACTACCCTTACTCAGAGCCTTACACTGATGAGGTCAACTCGACCAACTACATCAGGAACTCTGTCAAGGTCGTAGTGGATGCATACAACGGAACAGTAGACTTCTACATCGTGGACGAGACGGATCCGATCGCTCAGACATTCCAGAAGATCTATCCTAAGCTGTTCAAGAGCTCGGACAAGATCCCTGAAGGAATGAAGGCGCACCTGAGATATCCTAACGCTCTGTTCAAGATCCAGGCCGGCGTATACTGCAAGTACCACATGGACGATGTCAAGGTCTTCTATCAGAGAGAGGACCTGTGGGATATAGCTCACCAGATCTACGGAACAGAAGACGTTCAGATGGATCCGAGCTACTACATCTTCAACCTGCCTGACACAGAGGAAGGTGCGGAGTTCATCAACATGATCCCGTTCACACCGAAGTCCAAGCAGAACATGACCGCTGTCATGATGGCACGTAACGACGGAGCCAACTACGGCCAGCTGATCGTCTACACGATGCCTAAGAACAAGACAGTCTACGGTCCGATGCAGATCGAGGCCCAGATCGACCAGAATACAGAGATCTCGAAGGAGTTCTCACTCTGGGCATCATCGGGATCGACATATAAGAGAGGAGACCTCTTCGTAATACCTATCGGCACATCCTTGATGTACGTCGAGCCGGTATACCTCGAGGCTTCCAACCAGGCTATCCCTGAAGTAAAGCGAGTCATCGTCGCTTACCAGGACAAGATCGCATACGAGGCAACACTCGGCGAAGCTCTGGAGAGCCTGTTCGGTGCATCGACTGAGGGCAACAGGGCGGACAGCGTCATTGACGGCGGATCCGCTGAAGAGGGCACCAGCGATGACATCAAGTCTCTGATCAACAAGGCGCAAAACGCTTATGACAAGGCGATCGAGGCTCAGAAGAACGGCGACTGGGCTGAGTACGGCAAGTACATCGGACAGCTCGAGAAGTACCTGACCAAGCTCGGCGACCAGAGCAGCACAGGCGCACCTGCAGCTGATGCAGCAGCAGACACTGCAGCCGCACCGGCAGACAACGCGGCAGCTGAGCCTGAAGCCGCAGCAGAGGAAGAGCCTGCAGCATAAAAAACATTCTGAGGGGGTAAAATGATAAAGTTCGACTTAAACAGAATGCTCTACACTCTCACTCCGGATGAACATGATCCGGAGACTGTCAGAGCGCGCCTCGCTGCGCATCCCGAGGTCAAATTCGTCTCCTTCACCGGAGTCGACATGGGCGGACACAACACAGATGAGAAGATACCTGTACAGGCTTTTGCCGACGACATGGAGAAGCTCCTCGCTGACGGAGTGCAGACAGACGGATCATCCGTAGCACTGCCTAAGATAGCAGACCTCTCCAATGCGCGTGTGGACATCATGCCGGACCCTGACGTCAACTGGTATGTCGAATACAATTTTGACAACATCGACTACGGGACGGGACTTCCGACAGGAACCCTGAGGATACCATCCTTCCTACGCCACAACGGCGACACGATGGTAGGATCGAGGACTTTCCTCAAGGACATGGTCGACAGGTTCCTGGCTGCGTTCGAAGAGACACTGAGAGCCAACCCGTATGTGTTTGAGCACATCGGCGGAGTGGACAGCATCGACGAGATCGACTCGTTCCAGCTGACCAACGCGACCGAGCTCGAGTTCTGGGTCAAGACGCCTGATGACAGGGCGGACAGAAACCAGCTCTCCATCGCGCAGGAGCTGAAGGAGCAGTACTGGAAGAGAGTAACCGGACCGGTCGGAACTGCCATGGAGCAGACTCTTGAGATACTCGACCACTACGGATTCGGGGTAGAGATGGGACACAAGGAGGTCGGCGGCGTCAAGGCCAAAATGGGTAATACCGGCACTTTCGACCACATCATGGAGCAGCTCGAGATCGACTGGAAGTACGCAGATCCGATGCAGGCCGCAGACAACGAGAGCCAGGTCAAGAACATCGTCCGCGACGTGTTCAGGATGAACAACTTGGAAGTATCCTTCCGCGCAAAGCCGATGATCGGGGTTGCCGGATCCGGAGAGCATACGCACTTCGGACTCGCAGCCAGGCTGAAGAGCGGCAAGGTCGTCAACCTGTTCGAGCCGGTCAACAAGGAAGAAGAGTTCATGAGTCCTGTGGGATTCGGTGCTCTGATGGGCATCCTGAGAAACTACGAGCTCCTGAACCCGATCGTGGCACCTACGCACGAGTCCTTCCTGAGACTCAAGCCGGGCTACGAAGCTCCGATATGCATAGTCACCTCGCTCGGAGTCGATCACAAGACACCGTCACGTAACAGGACAGTCCTGATCGGACTCGTAAGAGACCTCAAGAATCCGCTTTCCACGAGATTCGAGCTGAGATCGCCTAACCCGCACACCAATACATACCTTATTATAGGTGCGACATACATGGTGATGATGGACGGCATCAGGGCTGCACTCGAGGCGGGCAAAACCTCCGCAGAGCTCGAGAAGTCGATCAGCAAGAGCTATGGAAAGAAGGACTTCTACCTCGAGAAGAACAGGGAGTATCGTACCGAGCGGAACATCTACACAGACTATACGCGCGAGGAAAGGGAGAAGCTGTTCGGCGTGCCGCCTGCCAACGTATGGCAGTGCTTCAGCGCATGGGGCGACCGCAGGGATCCGATGAAGAACACTGACCTTCTGACCGGAGGAGATGAGAGCGTCAGGGTCATCCTGGAGTCCTACCGAGAGCAGATGATCCTCAAGTGGTGCATGGAGTATCACGACAGATACATCGAAAACACCATGGATTACCTGAGAAGCTGCGTCAGGCTGCACGAGGATGACACCAACGACTATGACTCCCGCAACTGGAGGGAGATATCCGATCTGAGAGATCTCATCGGACACGAGGTCAACGGCAGACACTCGCTTCTGTACAATGCACGCGATGCCATCGACACAGAAGACTATGAAGAGCTGTCAAGACTCGAGATAATAATAGAGGAAAAGCTCGAAGAGCTAAGAACGCTATATAATAAGTACAGAAGGAATATATTCTGACATCAGAAGATGACAGTGGGGACGGTTCTCAATGTCATCTTTCTGAGAGAAAAAACAAAAACATGACAACGAGAACCGTCCCCATTGTCATAAACTAGATTATAAAAGGTAGAGAAACATGCTGGATATCAAGAAGATAAGAGAAGATTTTGACGGCGTTAAGGCCGGTGTTGAGAGAAGATGCAAGGGTGACTTCGGTATCGACAGAGTGAAGGAACTGGATGCAAAGAGAAGAGAGGTGCTCGCTGAGGTAGAGGCGCTCAAGAACAAGCAGAACGTTACTTCACGCGAAGTTCCTAAGCTCAAGAAGGCAGGCGAGGACACTACAGCTCTCTTCGCTGAGATGAAGCAGCTGTCTGCACGCATCAAGGAGCTGGACGGAGAGGTTTCCTCGATCGAGGAAGAGCTCCGCGGCGTACTGCTCGGAATCCCTAACGTACCTAACCCGCAGGTCCAGATCGGTGAGGACGACAATGACAACGTTGAGCTCCGTAAGTGGGGAACTCCTCGCGAGTTCGGGTTCGAAGCCAAGGCTCACTGGGACATCGGTGAGGGTCTCGATATTCTCGACTTCGAGAGAGCAGGAAAGATCTCCGGTGCACGTTTTACCGTATACAAGGGTCTCGGAGCAAAGCTCGAAAGAGCTGTTATCAACTTCATGCTCGACCTGCACACAGAAGAGCAGGGATACACGGAGATTTTGCCTCCGTTCATGGTCAACAGAGACGCCATGACAGGAACAGGCCAGCTGCCAAAATTCGAGGACGACATGTTCTACGTACCTGCCAAGGACTTCTTCCTGATCCCGACCGCAGAGGTTCCTGTAACTAACCTTCTTGCAAAGGAGATCATCCCGGGAGACCAGCTGCCGATCTACTATACTGCATACACACCTTGCTTCCGTAAGGAGGCTGGTTCGGCCGGAAGAGACACACGCGGACTCATCCGCCAGCACCAGTTCAACAAGGTCGAGATGGTCAAGTTCACAACTCCTGAGACTTCGTACGAAGAGCTCGAGAAGCTGACCAACGATGCTGAAGAAGTACTGAAGAGACTCGGCATCCCATACAGAGTAGTAAGACTCTCGACAGGCGACCTCGGATTCAGCTCTGCAATGACATACGACGTGGAAGTCTGGATGCCAAGCTACGGCAGATACGTTGAGATCTCCAGCTGCTCCGACTTTGAAGACTTCCAGGCAAGAAGAGCCAACATCAGGTTCAAGAGGGACAAGGACCACAAGCCTGAATTCGTCCACACTCTGAACGGCTCGGGACTCGCAGTCGGCAGAACGGTCGCAGCCATCCTCGAGAACTATCAGCAGGAAGACGGCAGTGTAGTCATCCCTGAAGCCCTCAGACCATACATGGGCGGAAGAGAAGTGATCAAGTAAGATGCGGGCGGCGTTTGCCGCAAGAACAACACAAGAATGAACTTAACAGATGGCCGGTTGATCGATGAGATCAGCCGGTTGTTTTTTATGGGACGATAGGACTTTCACGATTCGTATGCAATACAGCAAAGACAGAATGTAAAACGGCAAAGGTATGATAACTGAATTTCTATGACACAAGACTGTGATCCGGTGGCAGAGTTATAGCAGAAAGGGTCATGCCGGACATGAGCGATGCATGCTAATTGACACGGTGCTTGTTGACAGAAAGGAGGAATGCTTGTATGCTATATATAGCATATGTGAAATATAGCATATAGCAAAAAGAGACAAAATGCCATTCATTGTAGATTTTTTTCGTGACGCTGACGGGTCTAAGCCTGTTGCTGATTTTATAAGAGGCCTGCCAGTCAAACTGAAAGCGAAGGTAGTTGCAGACCTTCATCTTCTTGAGGAGTACGGCAATAATGCTAGGGAACCACTGAGTAAATTCCTTGAGGACGGAATATTTGAAGTAAGGAGTCAAGCCGGCAATGACATTGCTCGTGTGCTATATTTCTTTGATGAGAATAAAGTAATTATTGCAACAAACGGCTTTGTAAAAAAGCAGGATAAAACTCCGACGAATGAAATCGCACTTGCAAAAGCCAGAAGAACAATATATTTCATGCAAAAGGAACGGAAGATAACAAGGAAGGAGAAGAAGTCAAAATGAGTGATCTGAGAGAATTGACCGCTGAGCTGATGCAGGATGAGGAATTCCGAAAGGAATATCAGGAATTGCAGCCTGAAATGGACATAATGAGGGCAATCATGGATGCACGTATCAGAGCAGGGATGACACAGACGGAATTGTCACAGAAATCCGGTATCAGCCAGGCGGATATCAGCAGACTTGAGAATGGTACGAGAAACCCCAGCATTGCTATTCTTAAAAGATTGGCTGAGGCCATGGATACAACGCTTAAAATTGAGTTTATACCTAATAATATAGTGCAGGGACCGGAGACAACGTCTTTGCAGTAAAACTACCGATATACATAAGACCCATATATTCAGAAGCAAGAGCCGTATAAAAAGGCTATAAGGCAACGGGCGGCAGGTAATAAAACTGCCGCTTGTTTTTGTTTTTTCACTGTCTCTCATAAAGGGAGCATATCAAAAATCTGGTTTCCTCATTTTCATTTGCCTGGTATCAATTGTTTCCCGGGCATCATCAAAGGTAATGACATTCAAAACTTCCGTAGCATGATGGCTGAAAGACTTGAGAAATCGTCACAAGATACGGAAGTCAGCCGTCAGCAGGCAGACAGGATCCGTTGTTGACCAATTATCTGAGCTGAAGCAATAATATATATGTGCGATAATACCTCTGTCCTGCAAAACTGCAGGGCCGGGGTGCTCTTTTAGTGTCCTGATATTAACTGAGCGAAAACCTAATAGTGACTGAACGAAAACCGGATAGTGGCAGAGCGAAAAGAAAAAAGGTGCATCTGAAACACGGTCACTAGATCGCAACACGGTCAATAAATTGCAACATATTCACTAAATCGCAACATGGTCACTGGATAAGGAGGAAAGATTTTTTGCGAGCAATAGAGTAATACGTGCTTGTTGCGACTCTGTTGCGCTCGGATGTTTAACATTTGTTGCATAGCCGTCTAAAGCGAGGGGGGACCGCTATACAATAATGGAATTTGCATAAATTGAGGGGTAATAGGGATCGCCGTAGCCTTAAGGAGGGGTGCTGCAGCGTGTTTTTTATTGCCAGCTTGCAGGAACCTTCAGACGAACCTTTAGACGGGACATAGAAATGTTTACGGGAGGGGTTTTGTTTTTCGATGGATACACTATGTGCTTGCAGGAAGACTGAAGATGCTCAGCAAATCAGAGATTATTTGATGAAGGTTGATCCGGCAGGATCATTACAGACAGAGAATGATACGGATAAAATACTGCACATCATGGGCAGTGCGGCTCCGGATGTCGTGTGGCTAGATGCGGATGAAGAAGGTCTGGCCATTGCAGAGGAGGGGCGCAAAAGGCTGCCAAAAGCTAATTTCATATTGGTGGCGGAAGGACCGGAGCACGCGGCAGAGGCTATGAAGCTCCACGCGAGCGGATATGTCATCAGGCCGGTAACAGAGGAGGCCGTCAGGGAAGAGTTAGATAACCTGAGATATCCGGTCAGCATGAACAGGGCACTGCTTAAAGTACAATGCTTCGGCAACTTCGAAGTGTTCAGTAATGGCAGCATCATAAGATTTGCCCGGTCTCTGAGCAAGGAGGCTCTGGCTTACATGGTAGAC
>CAMIWY010000048.1 GCA_946402595.1 uncultured Clostridia bacterium | reverse complement strand
CAGGAATATATCGACCGGGCGCAGAGTGCGAAGACCGACAGGCGACCGGAATTTTTGCGTATGATCGCTGACAGCGAATTTGGCAACTTTGAAGTCATACTTGTATACCAGCTGGATCGCTTTGCTCGCAACAAGAATGATTCCGGTTACTACAAGAAGATACTTGCCGACAACGGAGTAAGAGTTATATCTGCCAAAGAGAACATTGCCTCAGATAGCTCCGGCATCATCACAGAGGGTATGCTTGAGACTATCAGCCAGTGGTTCAGTGCTCAGCTTTCCGAAAAAGTAACTCGTGGAATGCTCCAGAGAGCAGCGCAATGTAAATACAACGGCAGCACTGTCCCATTGGGATATGCCGTCGATGAAAATGACCACTTTATTCTGGATGAGCAAAGAGCTCCGATAGTGCTCGAGATATATGAGCGTGTAGCTTCAGGTGAAACAATAAAATCTGTAATGGATGATCTCAATGACAGAGGCATCAAAACCCAGCTTGGGAATCAGTTTAAACGAGGCTCGTTATCCACCGTCCTTCATAACGAAATGTACAAAGGTATCTACATTTACAAAGATGTACGTATCCCGGGCGGTGTCCCTCGTATAATCAGCGATGAACTCTTTGAAGAAGTTCAGGAGATCACACGAAAACGTAAGCACGGGCATCGACCTGCTATTGAAGATTATCTTCTTTCCGGGAAGTTGTTCTGTGGACATTGCAAAGATCCTATGGATGGCGTCTCAGGTACCTCAAGTACAGGCAAGACCTATCGGTACTATAAGTGTCTGAACTCTCCTAAGAAATGTAACAAGAAGAATGTCAGAAAGGATGTCATAGAGCCGCTTGTTCTTGACGCCTGTCGCGACCTCATATCCGAGGAAATGATAGATAATATCATAAAGGCTGTTGAAGAACAAAATCATATGGATCAGGAAAGCCCCACTGCGATCAGTTTACGCGAAAAGATCAAATCTATTGAGAGTAAAATAGAAGTCCTGCTGGATCAGCTCGAAGAAGGTGTGAATTCCGCAAGAATAGTAAACAGACTGAAGCAACGGGAGGATGAGCTCGAAGAGCTAAATAGGCTGTTGCAGAAAGAACAAGCAAAGCAAAGGATTATAGAGCCTGATCTCATTCGTATCTTTATGAGATCAATAAAACTTGGAAGTCGTGATGACCTTGAGTATCAGAAGCTATTGGTGAACACGCTCATAGACCGTATATATCTATATGATGATCACTTCAGCATATTTCTGAACCATTCAGGCCGGAAAGGCAAGGTCTCAAACCACGAAGTTGCCGACATCGAAAAGTATTTCAACAATAATCCAAGCTCCAGTTCTATTACACTCGACTCTGGGACACCATAAAACCGGAACCGTTGCAATTACTGCATTTAACGGTTCCGGCTTTTCGTTGTACGCCATTCTGTCATTTAGGCTTAATATGGTGTTCCGACTTCTATGAGATTGCCGTCAGGATCGTAGAATCTGATCAACTTCTGCCCCCCAGTCGTGTTCCATGAGTCTGTTGACATAAACTGTGGAAGAATTTATTTGTCTCTATGCTCTCGCTGTGTCTTAAACTTAGAATAGAAGATTTTCCCCTGGATGTTATCCACAGTGCTTATCAGTTCATCTATCTCCTCGTCCGTCATTTGTCTTAAAGCCTCTTCTTTTTCTGCTCTGGTAGGATATTTTTCCTGAAACTCCTTTACATTCATCATATTTCTGTTCCTCCTGTCTCAAACGTCTTCATTGCCGGTATACTGATCTATGTCAGGATTGCATTCTTTGCAAAGAGGGGTCTCAGTGCTTTTCTGCAAGGAATTGCGCATAGGCATCATCAATTTTAGCCTTCAAGCGCTTATAATCCTCTTCCCCGGTAATCACTCCATAGCAAGGCTTGTCATCATCGTCCAGACAGCATTCTGCATAGTGTTTCAGGTACTCTCCCGATTCATCATAGTAGTAAGCCATGACAAAAGGCAGAATGTCTTCCCTTATATCTGACTCCCACAGTTTGCCGTCACAATTGATCATCAGGTATTCAGTTCCGGACATCTCACCTGCGCGGACTTTTTCGCAAAGATCCGGATCTGCATCTTCACCCTCGAAGCCCCTGTCAATGATCCATTTAACAAATAGACCTATGTGGTTAGCGGCATACAGCCAGACCCGGTTGATCTGCTCCTGTGTCAGTTCTCCGGTAACACCATTCTTTTCACGGAACTCTTCCTCTGCGGTCTCCCAGTGCCAGTCCGCTCTGTCAATTGCCATTAGTATTCTCCTTTCCTCTTTCCGGTTCCTTTGCAAGTGCAGTTTCAGCTCTCTATTAGATTCCATTCATATGGCAAATCATGATTGCCGTAGCACCAGAGTGTATCAGGATAAGCTTTCTGGAATCGTATGGCAGCAGTCTGACCCGAAGGTGCTTATGAATGAGGTGATATCTGTTATAACTTCCTCTCCGATATGTCTCTCCGTGCTGTATTCTTTAGACACCTTACTTATATCGTCGTAAATGGCATCAACAAATAAATGATTCAGCTGAGGATATAATTTGTAGTAAGTATTATTGCGTTCCGCCAGAAGTTCTTTGAACTTCTGATAATCGTCATCTGCCAGAACCTGAAAATCTCTTCCGCCCTGCATTATCAATACAGGCTTATCGCTCTGAAGCAGATAATCTGCGACTGTCTTCTGTCCCATTTCCTTGAAGTAATAAAGAGTCGTGCCCCCGGCAAACTTTTTGTTTTTAGCATCTTCGTCACTCATTTCATAGAGGCCGTCGAACTTCTTAGTAAACACTTTGTCTTCTATGATGGCGGCCCATTTCATATATGACTTGCTGTCTTTTGCCTGCCTGAATTGTCTCACCATGATATCTTCCAGCCTGTACGGCGAACCTGCCATCATGATAAGACCTCTGACATCTCCCCCCTCGCTGTCGATTCTTGGTGCAAGCATAGCTCCCATGCTGTGCCCGAGAATAAATATTCTCTCTGCATCGATGCGGGGATCGGATTTCAGGATGTTGATCGCAAGCACTGCATCATCTATGGTCTCTTCCTTAACTGTGATGATCTGATTCAGCATCTTTCTTGCATGGGCGAATGACCGCTTATCGTATCGGATGGATGCTATGCCATGCCTTGCAAGCCCTTCAGCAAGGTCACGGAACGGAGTCAGTTTCATGACTTTTTCGTCCATGTTGCTTGAGCCGGAGCCGTGCACCATAACAACTGCAGGAACAGGACCATTCGTACCATCAGGGAGAGTAAGCAATCCGTCCAGCGGGAACTCTGTTCCTTTTCCTACGATAATCTTCTCGTTATACATTCCGCTGACCTCCTCATCGTACATCCAAAATGGAACGGCAGTTAGTTGTTCTTATTATATCAGGTTTTCTGAGATTTCAGATAGTTTGGTTCAGCTCATGCCTGCAAGCCAATTGACTGACCCGATCTGATATCCGGGCTGAGATGATTCCGGTAACTATTGCCATGATCCGGTTGAGCGGAATCAAGCTGCATTTTCGTCCATATGCTTTACTTTTGCATAAAAAAAGAGAGGCGATGCCTCTCAGTGCAAAACCTCCCGCTCAATGTTCTTATTTCTTTCCGATATACTGTATGGCCATTCCCGGATTGATGGTTGCATAGACCCCGCCGGTATTATGGCAGGCTAGAGTGCTCCCTTCGGGCAGTTCTTCACGCACTCCATGCACAGGATGCATTCAGTGCCGTTTTTTCTGTTTCTTGAATTATCTGTAACATCAACATCCATCGGGCACACTCTTCTGCACTTCCCGCATGAGATGCATTTTTCCTTGTCGCACTTCACTCTCACCAGTGCAAAATAGCTCATCGGCTTGAGGAATACTGTGACCGGGCAGATGTATTTGCAGAACGCCCTGTTATCTTTGAATGCATATGCCAGAATGATCCCCACCGCGTAGTACAGAGCATTCCCGACGATGAACGCCCAGAACATGATCCTCTCAATATTACCGACATGCGCGAGGAACAGGGCCGCGACAAAGATCAGTGACATCGCAAAAGTGACATATCTGATCCATCCCAGATTCTTTCTCTGCTGTTCCGGCACCGTATACGGCAGAAAGTCAAGCACCATAGCTGTCCAGCACGCATAGCCGCACCAGCCGCGCCCGAAAATCAGCGGCCCGAAGATTTTGGCCACTGCATAGTGGATAGTTGCCGCCTCGAATACACCCGTGAACAGGTAGTACCAGAAACCTTCTATCTGCATGTTTTCCCCGCAGATCAGCCCGAGATATATCAGCATGTAGGTCCCGACCAGCAGCTGCACGATGCGGCGGGCATGCTTATGGTTTCTGATGAACAGGAACATGCCCAGAGCTATCGAACATCCGATATAGCTGAAATTGAAAAGATAGAAGATGTTGTCTTTCGTAAGCCAGAGTGTAACAGCTATTGTCTCAAAGATCGTCAGCATCAGGATGGGCGCTGCATACTTCTTCATTCAGATTTACTCCTTATCTCAGTTTTTCCCACATCAGGTATCTCAGGACTCTCCTGTTGAAATCCTTTGCCTGCTCGTATACCCCGTGGCTGTAGCCTTCATACATGTACAGACGGCTGCCGGGGATCTTCTCATTCAGTTCAACCGACGCTTTTCCGCCCAGCACTCTGTCCTGATCAGCACCTATTATCCATACAGGACAGGTGATCTTACCGAGATCATCGTATGCATCGTGCTCAAGACATGACCTGCACAGGATCCTGAAACGAGTATAGTCTGCAGGCTTTGCCATCGCCAGTATTCTGTTGAACATCCTGCCTCTTTCAAGATATGCGCCCGTGTAGGATCTCTCAGCCGTATCAAGCATGATACCTGCGTAGTCGTCCCGGTCCGCCATTTCAAGCCAGCCTCCCAGCGATTCCCGCATGAGATCATTAGGACGCGGCGCGGTCACTGCCAGAACAAGGCTTTTCACTTTATCCGGGTGGCGGATCGCCATCTGCTGTGCGATCATACCGCCCTGCGAGACTCCGAATATATGTGCCGGCCCAATGGACAGAGCCTCCATTATGTCATTCAGATCATCCGCCATGTCGCCCGTCGTGAAACCTTCCGGAAGATCATTTCTCCTGCTGAATGCGTATACCTTGAAGTTTTCCGCAAAGCACCGGTACATCATCGCAAACGGCAAGGCAACGCCCTTTGCTGTCTTGAACCCGTCCCCGACTCCGGGAAGCATAATAAGCGGATCCGTTCCTCTTCCGAAGGATATATAGTCACAGTCAAAACCGTTCAGCTCTATATGTCCATTCCGTGCATTCAGCATAATTCCCTTCATGATTTTCCCCCCGTTTTAAATATACCTTTTGACTATCGACAGGACGGAGTGCAGATAGCTGCCTCCGAACAGATTGAGATGGTTCAGCAGGTGATACAGATTGTACAGATCTCTTCTGTCTGAATAGCCCGGATCGATCCCTGCTGTCTCTCTGTACGAATCATAGAATCTGCGGTCAAAGCCCCCGAACAGCTCCGTCATCGCGAGGTCTGCTTCAGCATGCCCGACGTATGCAGCCGGATCGATGAGCCACGGCACGCCGGTGCTGTCGATCATGTAATTGCCTGCCCACATGTCGCCGTGAAGAAGTGACGGCCGCTCCGGCTCGGCAAGATATCTGTCCATCCTGTCCAGGAATCTTTCTATGCTTTTCCGCTCATCGACATCCCAGTAGGATGACGCCTTTTCAAACTGAGGTCTCAGTCTCCGTTCTGTGAAGAACTCCGTCCACGTTTCCGCCGGCTCATTGCACTGGAATCCCGCTCCGATGTAGTTATCATGCAGGAATCCGTATCTGCCGCCCGGCACGAGATTTGCGGTGCCTGGCATATCATCAGAGACTGTCATGTTTTCAGTATCTGCCATGTGCAGCTGCGCGAGTCTCCTGCCCAGTTCTTCTGATGCCGCAGGACTTCTGCGACCTTCTTCTATATATTCAAGCAGCAGAAAAGACTCATTGCTGTCCGTGCCTCTTGCGATCACTCCCGGAACACTGATCGCGCCGGTCGCCTTCAGTGCCTCAAGCCCTTCTGCCTCCGCTCTGAAGAAATCCGCGTTCTCCCTGCGGTTGGCTTTCATGAACATCCGGCTTCCATCAGAAAGGAGCAGCGCATAGGCCCTGTTTATGTCCCCGCCGGACACAGGCGTTTTGCTCATGACCGAAATATCATTGCCATATATAATTTTAAGGGTATCGCTAATACCATTCATAGCAGTCTTGTGAGAGAGCTAAGCGTAGACGATCACTGCGATGAGTTCCAGTGTCTCGTCGCCCTTGTTTGCGATCGAGTGTCCCGTTCCTGCAGGGCAAATCGTGACATCGCCGGCCTTGACAGTACAGATCTCACCGTTGTCACTGTATTCACCTGTACCTGTCAGGAAATAGAAGAGCTCGGAGTCGTTCTCGTGAATATGAAACCCGATGCTGCATCCCGGTTCCAGGGTTATCCTGGAAAACATGCGGCCCTTTCCGCACAGCTCGGACGGGTCGCTTATAAACCCTGTCAGCTTGACCGTACCGTCACCGTCACGCATGTGCTCGCGGTATTCTATCTTGCATTCTTCAGCTCTGCGAATCATAATACGCCTCCTTATTCTCTCAACAGAATGATACCTATATCTACATTTGTCATGTCCTTGATGTATTTGTCAGCATCTCCTCTGAACAGGCCCTGCTTGTAATAGCCGATCGACACCGTCAGATCAGACCTGACTGCAAGCGCTGCCTCGCCGGTATCACCGTTCATACCGCTGTTGATGTCGACACTGATGACATATGCGCCAGACTTGTTGATGGCCTTTATCGCCTCTGCCGCGTTGCCTCTTACCTCGCCCCTGAATCCGGTCCCGAGGATGCAGTCAACGATCACATCATAGCCGGACAGGTCTTCACTGCCGGCAAAGTCACGTATCGTTACACCACACGCTTCTGCTTTACCGCAGTAATACCTGCCGTCCTCCGAAAGCTTGTCGGAAACCCTGATTACTTCAGAGTCTATACCCGCTTCTTTCAGGATCCATGCAAGCGCATATCCGTCACCGCCGTTGTTCCCGCCGCCGGTCAGGACCGCGATATCCTTTCCCTTCCAGCTGTCATATGCGAGGTATACTCCGTAAGCTGCACGGTACATCAGCTCCTTGCTCGGCACATAATGTTCTATCGTATATGCATCGCTTCTGCGCATCAGGTCAACAGAGATCGCAGTCCTGTCTTCTCTGAGCTTTCCGTACAGGAAGACGTCATGCATTTTGCCCTTCTTGCATGCCGCCTTGCGCATCATGCCTTCGCGCACGAATCCGTTCTTCTCGAGCACCCGCTGCGATGCTTTGTTATCCGCATATACGTTGCCCGAGATCCTTGCAATATCCAGCTTTTCAAATGCCTCTTCGCATATCAGCTTCACCGCCTGAGTCACGATGCCCTGAGACCAGTACTCCGTCAGGAGCATGTAGCCGATCTCACAATCACGGTAATAAACATCAGGCCTGCACTCGACAGAAATGCTGCCGACTAACTTGCCCTCAAGTATGATCGCCCTGAACAGTCCGTCAACACCATCATGCTCACTGACCATGCCAAGCCACCAGTCAGCATCAGCCTCTGTATAAGGTGAAGGTATCCGGTCAGAGAGATAACTTCTGTCCACACTGTTGCAGAGGTCCATAAGTTCAGTTCTCAGGTCCCTGCTCCACTTTATCAGTTCTGTCTTCATGGCACACAGCTCCTATCTTTTCTATTCAGTCAGGTATTGTCACCCATGGGAGGCCGTATGCACAGCCCGCCCGCAGTGACATGCTCCCATCATATGTAAATAATACCATACCTCCGCAGAAGGCGCCCTTTGTTCTGCCGAGATTGTGTGCAGCCGACTCTGTGTGGTAAAATAATTGGGCATTTATGCGGAGGGGCTGACAACTCATACGGAGGTCTTTTATGGAAGACAGAATCAGAGTTCTGGGAAGAGCTTTTGATATCCTTGAAACGCTCTCAGATACCAACAGTCCCATGACACTCACGGAGATAGCAGCTGCTACCGGCCTCAGCAAGAGCACTGCGCATAGGATACTCAGCGCCATGCTTGACAGATCTTACGTTGCAAAAAACGACAGCGGCGATTACACCATCGGATTCAGGATCATAGAGATAGCAGGCACGCATATAAATAACCTCGAGCTTCTGACAGAGGCCCGTCCTTTCCTCAGCAATATAACCCGAGAGCTCGACCTGACAGCTCACCTCGGGATACTCGACGGGCCGGATGTAGTCTACCTCGAGAAGATTGACGGCCATCCCAACTCCCAGCTTTACACTCAGATCGGGCACAGGTCCCCGGGATTCTGTTCCTCTATAGGCAAATGCCTCATGTCATGTCTCTCAAGAGAAGAGCTCGATTCAGTTCTCGATGAATGCGATTTCAGGAAGTATACACGCAAAACGATTACCGGCAGGCAGGAGTTCATCCGTCATCTGAGGCAGGTGCGTATGCAGGGATGGGCGATGGATGACGAAGAGTACGAAGACGGACACCGGTGCATCGGGGCGCCGGTATATGATTACCGGGGCCTTCCCGTTGCTGCAATAAGCGCCAGCGGTTCAATCGGAATCCTCACTGACGAACGG
>CAMIWY010000047.1 GCA_946402595.1 uncultured Clostridia bacterium | reverse complement strand
CATTTCAGTAGCGTGGACGAAGGTCAACGCTCTGTCTGCGTGGCTCCTCGGAACACGTGAGACTGCGGGCAGCATGGCAAAGCATATAAGCAAAAGCATGAAGCAGTTCTCATATGTCTGGCTCGATGATGTCAAGCGTGAGATCGACGGACAGGTTGCCAGAGGACTCGACTACAATTACATCGTGCAGGGGATCCACATGACAGGCGAATCGCTGGTAGTCAAGGTCGAAGAGAATCTTTTCTACTTCCATTTCTATGGAAGACAGGCGCGCAGGGAAGAAAGTCTTGCCGTATTCCATGAGATCCTTGACGGCGTAGTGATCGCGGAATAACCGGCGTTCAACGCAATGCACACGGAAAAACTGATGCAGCCATTAACACCTGAAAGGTGTTATCCGGCTGCATTTGTGTTAGAATAAAGGTTACTAACTGGTAAGAAATCAGATCATCAGAGGGGAAAAATGACAGATAAGACAGTATATGTAGCAAGTGCGGGACAGACTCATATCCCGTTTCAGGAGAATGAAGGGGTACCTTTCGTACCGTTTGAAAAGCCGGCAAAGCCGGAGCCGCCACTGGCTCCGCTTGAGCTGACTCAGGAAGCCCTTGATAAAGGATACGCACTGCCGTCGCAGAGGCATCACTTCCTGCCAGGCCTTACCTCAGAAATGCTGGACTGGTTCTGGGCGAACATGGAGAAGGGATACTATCTGTGGGCGCCGGGCTCGCACAAGAGATTCAACTGGCTTAAGACTCCTCATGAATACGGATTCGAGGATTCTGTACATATAATTGCTGAGACGACCGACCCGGCGCTGCCTGTTTTCGGAGGAGAAGGTGTAGAGATACACAGGCTGCATCTGACAGACTTCTATCCGTTTACGACAGCTCTCGGACATGTCATATGCGAGGGCGTCTTCAACGATGCCGGAGAACTTGTCGACTCTACAGTTCATGAATGGGAAGACGTTCCGGGCGGAATAGTTCACATAACTGCTACGGTCACTAACACTAAGGCATCGATGCCGCCGGGATTCATAATCGACATACTCAAAAAGGACCCGGATGCAAAGCTGGTCCCTAATTATGCTACCGATCATGAGGACTATGAGGCCAGCCAGTGGCCTGTATTCCTGCCGAAGCTGTACGATCTGTGGAAGGATCATCCGGATCCGTCTCAGAATGTACACTGCGACCTGTCCGTTGAATGGGGCAGCGACGGCAGACTGCACTATATCAATATGTAAGGAGAAACCACCGGTTTGAATACCTCATTGCTTGTTACAATATCGCTGTTTTGCTGGCTGTTTTTCCTGCTGTTTTTCAATTACGACAGGTGCAGATACAGAAACTGCCTGCTTCTGTTCATCGCTCTGTGCAGTACGGTGCCTGCGTTATGCTCACTCGCAGGGGAGAAGGCAACTCGCATGTTTTACTTCTGCATAATCCTGTTCTGCATAGCTCTTCTCATAGTGCCGGTATTCCTTATCCATAACGGGATACTCATGATGAAGAGAGAGGGACGGAGCCTTGCCAATATGCTTTCGCTTCTTCTCGGTCTGGTGATAGGATTCGGAGAAGTCAGCACCTTTCTCTTCCTGCTGTGGGTAGAGAACTCAGGTGGGTCGGGAAGACTCGTCTCCACTCTGGAGCATACGGCGCTTATAAACTATCTGATCAGCGGAACGGTTATATACGGATCAGTCTCGTTTCTGATTTTCATGCTGTATTCGGTATTCCTGATGATCATCCCGCGGAAGAGCGACTTTGACTATATCATCATCCACGGAGCGGGGCTCCTGAGCGGTGACAGAGTGTCCAAGCTGCTTCAGGACCGCATCGACAAAGCGATCGATGTCTACCTCAAGGATCCGTCACCGACGATCATGATCCCTTCAGGCGGCCAGGGCGGTGATGAGACTATCTCCGAGGCGGAGGCGATGAGCCGGTACCTGCTGGACAAGGGGATCCCTGAATACAGGATCATCAAAGAGGACCAGTCGGCAACCACGATGGAGAACCTCGAGAACTGCAAGAAGATCATAGACAGCATGGAGGGGCGGAAGTACACAACTCTTGTCACAAGCAACTATCATGTGTACAGGGCCCTGAGATACTGCAGAAAGATAGGCCTTGACTGCACGGGTATAGGCAGTCATGTAGCTTTTTACTACTGGCCGAGCGCGCTGATACGCGAGTTCGTCGCCATACATAATGAGAAGAAGCATTTTTTACTGTTTATTGCAGGATGGATCCTTTGGATCATCATGCCGATGCTGTACGCACTGCACACTATCTAGGACAAACGGGGGAGAATTGAAATGATTTCTGAGATGGGAACAATCTTCGTCAGACTTGTCAGTTCGCTGTCAGTATTTATAGTCATAGCCGGACTGATAGGGGGGAGTGATATTGTCAGCAGTATTGTGACCAGCAAGAGCAAGCGGCTTCATGCAGTTCTGATCGGAGTAGCGGGGGGCGTTTTCGGCATATACGGCAACCTGTCCGGGATGGATGTCAACGGCGCCATAGTCACTATAAGAGACATCGGCCCGATGCTGGCCGGTTTTCTTGCGGGGCCTCTTGCAGGTGTCGTTGCAGGCCTTATAGCCGGAATACACAGATATACTATGGGCGGCATCACTGCTGAAGCATGTGTGGTCGCGACAGGCCTGATTGGTATACTCTGCGGATGGCTGTCACGTGACCTTCAGGGCAGGATATTCACTCCGATATGGGCATTTACAGTTGGTGTCCTGATGGAGGGTATGCACCTCATAATCGTAATGCTGATGGTGAAACCGCAGGAAACTGCTGAGGAGATATGCAGGCAGATCGCGCTTCCGTTCATCTTTATTAACGCGACCGGATTCATGATGCTCATATTCCTCATAAAATATATCTGGAACCAGAAGGCTCTTGCAGAGGAGAGGAGCAGGCTGAGGTCAGAGCTGCAGGCGGCTACTGTCATACAGCATTCACTTCTGCCTACTGTAACAGACAGGAATCCGGGATGTGAGGAACTGGATCTCAGGGCATCGATGAAGGCTGCGAAGGAAGTCGGCGGAGATTTCTATGATTTCTTCTTCATCGATGATACGCATCTGGCACTGGTGATCGCGGATGTATCCGGCAAGGGAATACCTGCGGCACTCTTCATGGCCAATGCAAAGCAGACGATACAGAGCTGTGTCAGGGATTATCATGATCTGTCGAAGGCAGTGTTTGCTGCCAACAACAGTCTGTGCCAGAATAACGAGGCTGAGATGTTCGTCACTGCGTGGGTCGGGATCATCAACCTCGAAAAAGGCAGCCTCAGATATGTCAACGCAGGCCACAACCATCCTGTTCTGATAACAGACCAGCCTTCATTCATCAGAGAAAGAAGCGGGGTCGTACTGGCTGCTATGGAAGATATGCCGTATACCGAAAACGTCCTTGAGTTGAATAAGGGCGACAAGATCCTTCTGTACACTGACGGCATAACGGAAGCTGAAAACAGCAGTCATGAGCTCTTCGGAGACGACAGGCTCCTGGAATGCCTGATGCAGTCCTACTGCGACAGCGTGGAGGAAACGATGAACAAAGTCGATCAGAGCGTCGCCGGTTTTGTACAGGAACATGACCAGTTCGACGATATGACGATGATGTGCTTCGAATACAGAGGAGCAGACAATACTGAAGAAAAGGAATAAGATATTTTGACACCGGAAGATATTAGAAGAATAAGAAAAAGGATAGATTCAACACTTGAGAATTTCAGCAGCATATACGGCTGCTATGTGAACGGGGCCGGAGATACGGTCGCAACTATGGAGATCCCGGTACTCGGGATGGATATGGAAGAAAAGGAGATGTACGCGGCAACACTCAAAAAGGTGCTGTCGGGTACACAGGAGAGAAACCTGCTGGATATAGAGTTCACGCCGGATCAGGTGGACAGCAGCGACGAGCACAGGCTGCTGATGGCGCTGAGAGACTCTTCTCTTAAGGATGCCGGCATGAGGGAGCTTCTGTACCAGAGGATAAGGGAAAGCTTCCATAATGACGGGGACAGTTATGTAATACTCCTCGCATCAGATACATATGATCTTAAGAGCATGGATGTGAAGGGCGAAGAGTGGTCGGAAGAGTCCACTGAGCAGTTCGCATATTTCCTGTGCGCGATATGCCCTGTTAAGAGCTCAAAGGCTGCTCTCCAGTATGATGCTGAGGAGCAGGAATTCAGGGGCATTTCCACGGGAACGCTGCTGGCGGCTCCTGCGCTGGGATTCATGTTCCCGGTGCTTGACGACGGCGGGGCAGACATATACAGGGCTTCATACTACTCCAAGAGCAGCGCAGATATCCACGACGAGCTGATACAGGCTCTGTTCGCTTCAGAGCAGCTGCCGATGGCCGCTGATGTACAGAAGGAGACCTTCAATACGTCTCTTGCCGATGCGCTCGGAAAGGAGTGCAGCCTGGATCTTGTTACTGCTCTGCAGGCAAGGATGTCCGTGATCGCAGAGGAGAGCAAGGAAGATGATACGGTAACTGTACCTGTGATCGCTCTTGAAGATGTTGAGGATCTCCTCGCAGACAGGGGCGTCAGCGAGGAAGGAATAGGTGAATTCAGAAAGACGGTAGAAGAGAGATTCGACGGCGCATCGGACTTCAACATCAATAACATAATCCAGAAGAAAAAATTCGAGGTAAAGACACCTGAGACCAGGATCGTGACTGAGGCTGACAATGCGCTCAGGCTCAAGACCAGGACGATCGACGGAGTCACATACATCCTCGTACCGGCAGGCGAGAGCGTAACGGTGAACGGAGTAGAGATCGCAGTTGAATTTGATGACAGTAAGGAAGAGAACTGACAGATGCTGTATATAATCAGGCACGGACAGACGGCGAAGAACAAACAGAAAGTGCTGCAGGGAAGAAGCGACCTTCCCCTCAATGAAGAGGGACGGCAGCAGTCTCTTGACGCGGGCGCAGCTCTCAGAGAGCACGGCATAAAGGCTGACAGGGTATACTCAAGCCCTCTTATAAGGGCCATAGAGACAGCGCAGCTGGCATGCGGCACGGATGATGTATTGACCGATGATCGCCTCATAGAGATGGACTACGGCCCGTATGAGGGCATGGACCTCACGTCGCCTGCACCTGAAGTGATCGCGTTCTTCATGGATTTTGCCGGAACACCTGCACCTGACGGCATGGAGCAGCTCTCATCTGTAGTTGCAAGGACCGGGGAGTTCGCCGATGAGATCATCGACGAAGCCAGGCGCGGCAACGTAGTGATATCCACTCACGCCATAGCGATGAAAGGATTCCTTGAGTATCTTACGCCGGGCTCGGACGGAAGCTACTGGTCAAAATATGTCGGAAACTGCGAGATCTATGCAGTTCCCGTAACTGATGAGGGTTACGGGATCCCGTACTCACTTTATTCAGGAGCGGGGAGACCGGGAGAGTGACCGCGGCTCTGCACTTCAGACATTTTTCCCTCACCTGTGAGAGAAATCATTGTGGAATTAATGTGAAATTGCACTAAATCAAGGACTGGATTTTGTTAAACTTGACAATCGCATATATGAGTGATAACATACATAAAGCACGTCGGAAAGAAGAACCGGCGATGCTCTGAAAATGTTAGTTTTCCAACGGTTTTAAGACTTTAATCGGGAGACCTGAATGGCTTTCAGTTCAATCTTAAGCATTATCATGATTATCATCGAGCTTATTCTCGGCCTTGACATCCTTAGTGGCTGTAATGAATAGGTAGCCTTGAGTTGAATCATGATATGCACATGACTGGACAGCCGCATTCAGGCAGATAAGACAGTAGATGCAGACCCTACGATCAACTTCAGGTGATTGTAGGGTTTTCTTTATAGATAAGGAGGAAAGTATTTTGAGATTGACCGGCGCAGATATTCTGATGGAATGCCTGCTCGAGCAGGATGTCGAAGTCATATTCGGCTACCCGGGCGGCACCATACTCAATGTCTATGATGCTCTTGTCAAGTACAGGGGCAGGATCAGGCATTATCTGACAGCACATGAGCAGGGAGCTTCTCACGCAGCGGACGGATACGCGAGGAGCACGGGCAAAGTCGGAGTCGCTTTCTCGACTTCGGGCCCCGGAGCCACCAACCTTACTACCGGCGTTGCGACTGCCTACATGGATTCATCCCCGGTGGTGTTCATCTCATGCAACGTAGCGGAGAACCTCATCGGTAAGGATTCCTTCCAGGAGGTCGACAGCACAGGCATAATGCTCCCTATCACCAAGAGCAACTTCCAGATCACTGACGTGAACAAGCTCGCGGACACGGTGAGAAAGGCTTTTGCCATCGCACGGAGCGGACGTCCGGGACCTGTATTCATAGACATCCTCAAGAATGTAACCGCTGAGGAGGCTGAGTACGAGTTCATCCCACGTTCGGAGCACAAGAAAACCGGAGTTCTGCAGACTCTGTATGAGAGAAACATGGCGGACTTCAAGATCCCTTCAATAGATGAAGAGGATATCGACAAGCTGGTCGAGATGATAGGAGAGTCCGAAAAACCTATGCTCATCTGCGGAGGCGGCGTCGTCAGAGCAAGAGCTCACGAGGAGTTCAATAAGTTCTGTAATCTCGTAGATGCTCCGACCGCCATCACAGTAATGGGCGGCGGCGGAATGCAGGGACGCAATCCGCATACGACAGGCATGATCGGAATGCACGGCTCGCAGGCATCCAATATGGCCTGTGACAACTGCGACCTTCTCATAGCAGTCGGCTGCAGGTTCTCGGACCGTGTTGCTCTTGATCCTTCAACCTTTGCAAAGCAGGCTAAGATCGTACACATAGACATCGACAGATCCGAGATCAACAAGAACGTCATGACGGATCACCACATCATCGGTGATGCGAAGGAAGTTCTGAAGATGCTGAACGAAAGACTGACTCAGCAGGAGCATCCTGAATGGAAGGAATTCGTTTTCTCGTATCCTACAGAGACTGTATATGAAGAGGGCGGAGACACCCTTACACCTAAGCAGGTCTGCGATACGATCGCAAGGCTGATGCCTCAGGATACGATCGTTGCGACTGACGTAGGACAGCATCAGATGTGGGCTATACAGCATTTCCACTTCGACTATCCCGGTCAGCTGATCACATCGGGCGGATTCGGTACCATGGGATTCGGACTCGGAGCTGCTATAGGCGCCAAGGTCGGCAACCCTGACAAGATGGTCATCCATATTGCCGGCGACGGAAGCTTCCGCATGAACTGCAACGAGCTCTGCACTGAGCAGTATTACGGCATTCCGGTCATCACATTCGTATTCGACAACAAGACGCTTGGAATGGTACGCCAGTGGCAGAATCTCATATACAAGAAGAACTTCTCGGAGACAACTCTCACAGACCGCGGACCGGACTTTGTGAAACTCGCAGAGGCATACGGACTGAGAGGCTGGAGGGTAAACAACCAGAAGGATCTCGAAGCTGCCATCCTTGAGGCGATGGAGTGCGGAAAAGGCTGCGTGATAGACTGCGTACTCGACATTGACGAGATGGTTCGTCCGATGGTAGGAGGCGGCAGCCACATCACAGATTTCATGAAGATATAGGAGGGAGGAAGATATGGAAAATACCGAAGTAAAAAGACAGACTCTTGCTCTCCTCGTAGACAATGAGCCGGGAGTGCTTTCACAGATAGCAAGGCTCTTCTCCCGCAAGGGATACAACATAGAAGCATTCGCTGCAGGCCCGACGGAAAACCCGGGAATGTCGCGAATCACCATCGACGTACTGGCAGATGAGCCGCACACGGAGCTTCTGTGCAACCAGCTCCGTAAGCTTTACCCGATCCATTCGGTAAAGTGGCTCAACGCAGAGACATCGATATACCGTGAACACATGCTGGTCAAGGTCCGCGCAGAATCAAGCGAACGCCGCAACGACATCATGCAGCTCGCCAACATATTCCGCGCTCAGATCATAGATGTATCGCTTCAGACACTGACAATCGGAATTTCCGGAGATGCTGACAAGCTCAACGGACTTCTCAACATCCTCAGCGAATTCGAGGTGCTTGAGATCGCACGCACCGGTGTCGTAGCGATTGAAAGAGGTATTGCAACTATTAATGATGAATCAAAAGAAAGTGGGGAATTCAGCTATGGTAAAAATGTATTATGAGAAAGATTGTAATCTTGATGCACTTAACGGAAAGACTATCGCGATCATCGGATATGGTTCACAGGGACACGCTCACGCACTGAACCTCCGTGATTCCGGATGCAATGTAATCGTAGGACTCAGAAAGGGCGGCAAGAGCTGGCCTGTAGCTGAGAAGGACGGATTTGAAGTTTACACAGTAGCAGAGGCTTCCAAGAAGGCTGACATCATCATGATCCTGATCAACGACGAAGTTCAGGCTCAGGTATACAAGACAGAGATCGCACCTAACCTCGAAGAGGGCAATGCTATCGCTTTCGCACACGGCTTCAACATCAGATATAAGCAGATCGTTGCACCTGCAGGCGTTGACGTATTCATGGCAGCTCCTAAGGGACCTGGACACACTGTAAGAAGCCAGTACGTAGCAGGAAAGGGCGTACCTTGTCTCATAGCTGTTGAGCAGGATGCAACCGGCAAAGCATATGACATCGCTCTTGCATACATCGCAGGAATCGGCGGAGCACG
>CAMIWY010000046.1 GCA_946402595.1 uncultured Clostridia bacterium | reverse complement strand
ATCTTCTCAAAAGCTCCCACGCCTTGGACTTCTCTATCCTTTCCGCCGCAGTCAGCCGTTTTTTGACCAGTTTAAAATCTATCTTCAGATCACCTCCGGATATTGCTACCGGTATCTCATCATCGAAAGTATACAGGTGGTTCAGATCATTCTCCTCAAACGCATACACAGTAACCGTCTCCTTCTCAGGATCAACAAGCCAGTACTCCCTGACTCCGACACTGAAGTACTTATTGAGCTTGATGAGCATATCCTTGCGTCTGCTGGACGGCGACATGACCTCCATGACAAAGTCAGGCGCGATGACTTCCGGGGCAGGTTCACCCTCTTTCCTCTCGCTTTCACATACGACCATCAGATCAGGCTGCACTCTTGTAGTCTTGCTGTGATCAAATTCGACATCCAGAGGCGCAACATATGGCATACAGTGATGGCCGTGAGCAGCAGCATAAGTATCCATAATCAGGGCTACGCTCATGATGATTGACTGGTGTATCGACGTCGGCGATGCCATATCATAGATCACACCGTCGATAAGTTCCACCCTGATCTCATCAGGGATTTTATCAAGATCATCAGTTGTATAGTCGCCCTGCTTTCTTACCGGTATCTTATACCTCGGATGTACCGGAAGCCCTTCTTCAGATATCTCATATACACCTCCGAAAGCATCCGTGGTGTCAGTGGTCTTCGGATCTCCTGTGCCGAACAGGTCATAAGCCGGGCCGGATTCCTTCACGACTGTCACCCCATAGCCGCTTATGTCAGTATATACATCGTACCTGCTCTTATCAGCGCGCCGGAAGACTGCCTCAAGTGCTGTCATAGTTTTATAATGAGGCCTGTCGGTCGTTCCCGAAAACACCTTCTGAACGGTAGAGAGAGGAACTCCTGACTTCTCTGCCACCATCTCGTATGTGTAGTGAAGCTTTTTCCTCGCTTCTCTCATTTCTTCCACAGTCATCATGGTTGTCACCTCTTCTCCCGGCACTCCTTAACAGCTCCTGATTTCAGCCAGCCATTTACTTTCCATTACAATGCCATTATACCATTTATATACCATTTTTCCATATTCTGCGCAAAGAAAAGACACCGCTGTGCAAAAGCGGCGTCTTCCGGATCCTTATTGCTATTTCTTCTCACCTATAAGCCTTGGCCCCACAGAGTCGATCATCGGCATAGCAGGCAGACGGTCGACTTCCTTTCCGTCAAAGTATGCCGCCATACGTTCATTTGAAGTCATCTGGTCTTTTCTTACTGTCATGTCTGTCCTCTCCCTTTACCCTTTCTGCTGCAGTATCATAACGCACAACTGATCTACAGTGTCTTTCTCCACAGCTGATCAGACTGGCTTCCGGTCTCTCCCCCGAAATCAAAGTCTTCGTCCCTTACCGGTTCTCCCGGCTCCTTAACTATTATGTCTTCATCCCATTCGCCTGAGATGAGTTTTCTCATTATTTCATTGCTTCCCGGCACTTTGCACAGTTCAAGGCCAAGAAGGTCCGCGCACTTCTCAGCGTATTCCTCAACAGGCTGAAGTTCATAGCATCCGGTATCGATCACGGTGACCTTGGTGTACGAATCAAACATCAGCTTCATGACCTTGAGGCCCCTTCGTTCTCCATACCTCTCCTGCGCCCTTTCGAGCATCGAGAGAAGCGCCCCCTCGTCCTTCGACCATCCTTTGGTCAGGTACATATTCCCTGCTTCGAGGAGATTGCGCTTCTGCCTCTTTCCTGTGCAAAGCATCATGTTGCAGCAGTCGTCAAACCGAGGCATTGCGAGAACGGCTTTCTTAGTGCGCCAGCCGCTTGCGCCTTTGCCGCAGAATCCGTAAGCCAGAATCACAGTATCCGCTCCGTCTGCTTCTGCTCTGTTTATCTCGTTCTGTATCACTTCGCGGAGCTCATCAGGATCATTGTGATACCCTCTCTCCATCCAGCGGACTTCGATATCCCCGCATCCAAAATGATCGAAGACAGCATTTATCTCATCTTCGATCATCGAGCATGCTATGAGTATCTTCTTTCCCTGATACATTCCGTGCATTGGTATCTCTGATCCCTTTCCCCGTCTTTGTCCTACATCTCCTTCATTGCTATCTCGCGGAACTTTCCGTGTGACAGCTTAACACCTACGTTCTTGATGCATACCTGTCCGCCGATCTTCGCTTTGCCCTTCATCTCCAGCATGGCAGCAAGGAAGTCTATGCCCTCCTCAAGCTGGTGCTCTCTGAACTCTGCATGGCCTGTGTCGACAAGAGCGTATGTGAACTTCGGACACAGCAGGAATATGCAGGAATCATCCATGATCTCGCTGACTTTTCTCATAAACGGATCGTAGAAGTCCTCCACCGCATTGGTCAGGAACTTCGGTCCGAGAATGTCCAGAGCACCTGCGGAATCCGAGAAGATGAATACATCAACGCCAGCCTTCTTGCCGTTCTCGATGTATCTGAGAAGCTGCTCTGAGAACTTATCGAAGACGAGCTTCATCTTCTCTCTGTCCTTGCGGTATGCCTTGAATACGAGCCTCGGCTCCATCAGGGCATTGAGGATGGTGAATGGCCCGGTCACCTCGAGGCAGACGGTCTCGCCTTCGCTCTTCATCTGAGCGCAGGCATCCAGCACCTCATGTATGCGCATTTTGCCGAAATCTATATCCGGCAAAGCCAGCACTTCATCCATGTTCGCACAGATCGGGTCCTTGGCCCTCGGTCCCGTATTGGAATCCCCGTAGTTAAGGACTGCGCCCATCGCCTCAGCCTCAACGGTCCTGCAGAAAGGAAGGAGCACAAAGTCCGAGTTGTCGTGCTTCTTTATGGCTTTGGCCAGAGTCTGCATCGTGCCGCTGTGCATGTACGCATCCGGGAACTCAAGTCCGAGTCCCTCAGTCACCTCAGCACTTACGCCTACCGAGTTTGAATAAGTGCATTTGTATTCTCTAATATCTGCCATTGTATCCATCCCTCCGGTTTCACTGACTGAAATCGCTGCAGCACTTGCTGCTCTTTATCTGAACGGGTCCTCGTCGAAGAGGTCCCTCGTGTTATCTTTTTTCTGTCCGTATTCGAGCATCAGTGCGGTGATCTCGACACGGTTTCTCTCGGCTGACTTCTCGAGGTAATCAGCCAGTGCATCAGCTTCAATAAGTCCGCGCTTCAGCATGTATCTCACTGCCTCTGCATTCCGCCTGTTGATCGCAAGGTCAAGGAGGTTGCCCTGTCTGTCACGGGCAAAATCATCGATAATCCTGCGGCCTGTCATCTCCGTTTCGTCAGTCAGTGTCTCATCCGCGTTTTCTGCGCGGCGCTCCATATACGTAAGAACGGCAGCGTATCTTGCGGCAGGCGGCAGCATCTTAAGTTTTGCCGGGCTGATGACGATGTCTCTGAGGTTCCTGCACCCGGAGAAAGCTGTCCTGTCGATTTTCTCTACTGAATCCGGTATCTCCAGCGTCTGAAGTGCGTGGCAGCTTTCGAACATCTCGCCGCCGATCATAAGGATCCCTTCCGGCAGGCTTATCTTTTTAAGTTTCCAGCAGTGCTGGAAGAGCCCGGCGCCGGCTTCTGCTACTTTCTGAGGCAGCGTTATCTCCTCAAGTGAGTAGCACATCCTGAAGGCATAATTGCCTATGTGATCCACGCTGTCAGGGATCTCAAGCACGGCAAGATGATCCGCACCCGAGAAAGCGAGATCCTCAATATATCTGATATGCTGCGGCACAACATAATGCACCGCAGCATCCTCATATCTTATAAGTCTGTCACCGTCAACGATTACTGACATGCACAGTCTCCTCTGCATCTGACCTTTTCAGTCATGATGCCATTTACTTACTCCTGAGCCCCGAATGTCCTTACAGTCTTCAGAACCTCCTGAACGTTGCCAAGCGGCGAGCCCATTCCGAGTCCGCAGGCCGGTGAGATGATGTCTGAGCCCTGGTTGTAGCAGTTCTTCGTAAGTTTCTCAACCGTTTTGCCATCCTGCATCTCGATAGCGAATGTGCTGACATTGCCCATGATCACCTTATCCGGAAGCTGCTTCTTCGCCTCACGGATCGATACGACAGCATCGAAGCTGAACGCATCACTGTGGATTTTTGCCACCTTGTCATATACAGCCTTCATCTGGCCGCAGATGTGAACGATGGTCCTTGCGCCTGCTGCAGCAACAGCATCAACTACCTTGTTGATGTATGTTACGGCGTACTCGTCGAAGAACTTAGGTCCCAGGATCTCGCCAGTTCCGCTAGGATCGGAGATGACGATGACATTGGCACCAGCCTCGACCTCGGCAAGTCCGAATCTTATCAGCTGCTCTGTAACGAACTCCATGTACTCATGAGCCAGCTCTCTCTTCTGGCGGAGCTGCTTGTAGTATCTTGTCGGCTCCATTACCGAGCTTGCAACGCTGACAGGTCCAACGAGGTTACCGATGATCGGAACATCGTGAGTCTCCTCCCTGAGGATCCTGATGGCATCGAGAACGACTTTTGCCCTTCCCGAATTAAGGTCCATCGGACTCAGCTTCTTATAGTCCTCAACAGTGTCAATTGCATATCCCGTGATATGCGGCTCGAAGAGCTGCGAGCCCATCGTGCATGTAGCGCCGAGAGCCTCAGCCTCAACGGACATGCAGAACGGAACGCCGTAGTTCTCAAAGCATCCCTGATCAACGATGGCCTTCGCGAGGTCAGCCATCATCCTTGCATCAGTGTGAGCCTCAGGAAGGTATACACCCGCAACATCCTGCAGCTCCTTGGTGACCATGTTCATCATACCGCCCGGGCAGATGCATGCAGGTCTGTCGACCCTCTCACCCTTCAGTATCTTTATAAGTCTTTCGTTAGCAGTAGTCATATTCTGTTTCCTTATAATCTGTTTTTATAGGATCCGGAAAACTCAATTAACCCATAACCAGCATTATTATGTGTCTGTGGGTTAGAAATCTAACCCTTCTCTCTGATTACTGAGTATAAAGGATTACACGCAAAATGGTTTTATTCGTTAAATCGTTCTTCCCAAGTCCTTTCACGGGCTTTAATCATGCGATTCAAACACATCTGTCGCCCGTTCGAAGACAATTCTTTAAATTTTCTCTGCATTTTTGCCGAAAACACATGCCTGTCGAATACTTTTGGCGCTTTTGTAACCCCTTCACTATCAAATAATGAGCCGGGGGTCAATAACCTAACCCCTGAAAGCCATATTTCAAGATAAAGGGTTATATTCGAGATACTCGACCGGCTTTGTCGCATTTTACGTAATACGAATCACCGAATCCGTTACCGAATCATCTGAATGTTGGGAAAATAAGGCACTCAGAGAGCAGCCTCTCATAGTTCTCAGTCGCACCCAGCTCAAGATAATCCATTTCATGCGCCAGCTCTTCCATCTCTCTCTTTACATCCGATGACATCAGAGCCATATATGCTCCTGTCTTGGATGTGTTGCCGACGTACTCTATCTTGTCCTCGACCTCAAACGGCAGTATCCCGGTTCCCGTGATGCTGTCTGCCGGCAGATGTGCACCGAACTGTCCTGCGATCAGGACGCTGTCCAGGTCCTCCATGCCGATCCCGGCCTTCTTCATGAGAGCCATGAAGCCTGACAGGATAGCACCCTTTGCAAGCTGCACCTGCCTTACATCGCCCATCGTGATGCAGAGCGGCTCATCGCCGTCAGTCATCTTAAATGACCTCTTTCCCTCTTCATCGACAAGGATGTATTTCGATCTGTAATCATCCGGTCCGAACTTGTCAGCCTTGACGAAAGCACCTGTCTTGCGGACGATGCCTGTCCTCAGAAGCTCTTTGGTTACCGTAAGGATACCGCTGCCGCAGATGCCTGCAGGCTCGCAGTCTCCGATGATCTTGAGTTCGAGTCCGTCCTCACCGATGTGGATGTCTTCGATGGCTCCTTCAGCAGCACGCATTCCCGAGCTTATGTTCATACCCTCGAGCGCCGGTCCCGCAGCGCATGAGCACGACATGAGCCTGCCGTTTGCTGCAAGAACGATCTCGCCGTTGGTACCTATATCGATGAAAATGGTATTGCCATTGCGGTGCTTAAGGTCGCAGACGTAAGCACCTGCAACGATATCTGCTCCGATGTATGCAGAAACCGAAGGCAGGCAGTACAGCCTTGCGCCCGGTGCAGCCTTGAGCCCGATGTCCGCAGCCCTCATGTCCTTGGCCTTCGCGAATACAGGGGCAAAAGGAGCTTTGCCTATAGGCGTAGCATCCACTCCGACGAGCATGTGCATCATCGTGCAGTTGGCGCCGACTGTTATCTCGTAGATCTCATCAGTGCTGACGCTGAACCTGTCGCAGATGGAGCCGACCATCTTGTTGATCGAGCCTACGATTGCCTTGCGAAGCTTGATGATGCCATCCTCAGGATGCTCGATCTCGTATGTGATCCTCGTAAGAACATCGAGGCCAAAGTGCTTCTGCGCATTGATCTCTGATGCGTGACCGAGTTCTTCGCCCGTGTTCATGTCTACGAGAGAGCAGACTACGGTAGTCGTTCCGATATCTATGGCAACTCCGAACCTTCTGCCGGTTGTGTCTCCGTGTTCAAGTCCGACGACTCTTCCGTTGTGCAGAACGGCAGTGTATTCACCCGGCTTCATCGAGTCAATGCCGAGTGCGGTATAGTCCATGCCCTCAGCGCCTGTCTCTTCCAGGATCTGATCTTCGAACGGAGTCTGATCATCGAGGGTAGGCTTGTGTATTGTAACAGGCATCTTGGTGATATCTGTATTGAATTCAAAATCAGGCAGATAACCTGATGCCAGTACGTCATGTTTCTTCTCCTTCTGGAGCGACTCGACTTTGAGGTCTCCTTCAGGATTGACAAGACAGCCGAGCCTGATGCCAGACTCGACTTCTTCCTGCTTGAGTATTCTGAGTTCCGTTTCCGTTATATCACCGGCATCGCCTTCAAGGATCCTGACTTTGCACTTTCCGCAGATGCCTTTGCCTCCGCATGCATTGTCAACGAAGATCCCGGCGCCGAGAATGAGATCAGCGAGCGACTGTCCCGGTGTATAGTCGATAGTTTTGCCTTCCGGCATTACCGTAATAAGCGGCATTATATCTTTTCCTCCCAGGTGATGGTTTATTATTCTACTCCGCAGAGCTTCTTGGCTACTTCTACAGCCTCAACAGCGTTTCTTGAGTAGCCGTCAGCGCCGATGTCCTCAGCATACTTCATGGAGATCGGGCTTCCGCCTACCATTACCTTGAAGTTGTCTCTGATGCCCTGCTCTTTGAGCTTCTCGATGACAGTTCTCATGCCAGGCATGGTTGTTGTCATCAGTGTGGACATCATGATGAGGTCAGCGTCAACTTCCTTAGCCTTCTCGATGAAGCTGTCGATAGGAACGTCTCTTCCGAGGTCATACATCTCGAATCCTGCAGTCTCCATCATGATCTTGACGAGATTCTTGCCGATATCGTGTGTGTCGCCCTCGATAACGCCGATTACAGCCTTCTTCGAGTCGCCCATGCTTGCATCTTCAGGAAGGTGCGGTCTCAGAACGTCGAGTCCTGCGTACATCGCATCAGAGCAGAGCAACAGGTCGGTTACGAAGTACTCTTCCTGATCGTACATGTCACTTGCGCGGTTCATTCCGTCAACAAGACCGTGCAGAATTCCGTCGAGAGGATCATATCCAGCCTCGATGTATTCCTCACATACATCAGCGATCTCTTCATCTTCCATCTCGAAGACGTAGTCGGACATTTTCTGCAGTAATTCTTCTTTAGTTGCCATAAGTTACTTTCTCCTGTTACTTTTTAGTATCTTCAATATATTAACTTCAATTGCTACGGTTTACAAATAGAAAAACACCGTTAGATATTCATATATTCTGAATGGTGATTTCGCAGAAGAGCGGGCAACCCGTAAGGATACAAAAATGTTGCGAAAAGCTCTTCGAGAATTATCACCTGAAGAATATGTGAATATCCTATTCCTTGGTCTCGATCACATCGGACAGTGCTTCTTCTGCGATCCCGAGCGGCAGGCAGCCCTTTCTTGCGCCTCTGCCGTACTTGCGTGTTGCAAAGATAAATGCGTCAAAGTTCTCTCTCGGTGTTCCGATAGGTACCTGGCATCCTGTGCCGAGTGTATATCCGTTCTCTGCCTCGGATCCCTTGATGATGCATGTTTTGCATGTCTCGATTACATCGTCGATGCTTCCGTTGAGCATTACATCTACAGGTGCGACGTTGCCCATGAGTCCGAAGTGAGGTCCCATGATGTCTCTTGCAGCTGCGAGGTCTTCCATGTTGTCTACGCTGAAGTTGGCTACCTTGAGCTGGCTCATCTCATCCCACAGAGGTGAAGTCTTTCCGCAGATGTGGATTCCGGGCTTTCTTCCGAGCGCCTGTGTCAGTCCTTCGATGAGCTCAACCAGATGAGGCTCTGAGAACTTCTTGTAGTTTCTCTTGCCGAGGATATCCGAGCAGCTTACCGGGTCGCAGATGGTGCATCCGCCGCCGCCGAATTCTGCAGCGAACATCTCAGCATATGCGACTGTATAGTCAACGCACCACTTCAGGAGGTCATGCAGTTCTTCAGGATGCCTTACTGTATCTCTCAGGATCTTCTCTACCGGCCTGATGCATGAGGCGTTGGTGAAAGGACCTGCTACCGGCATCGCGATGCCCATCTCAGGGAATGCTGCCTTGA
>CAMIWY010000045.1 GCA_946402595.1 uncultured Clostridia bacterium | reverse complement strand
CCAGAAAGACCATGAGAGACAAGGTCAACGAGTACATGAGAACAGTAATGCATGCTGAGCCTGTTGACCCGACACTCCTCGATTTCGACGATGAACTCGGTATGTAACTCGCGGATTAAAGGGTAATCTTGTACAGACGTGGACTAAATTTACCACTTGTTAAAAAATAGTTTACTTTGTCCGGATTAGTTAATATAATGTGGGCAACATAGTACTTTTGTTTAAAAGAAGGAGAGAAGATATTATGAAATATTATGGCGGCTGTGATGTAGGTTCAACTTATACTAAGGCAGTTATCCTCGATGAGGATGGCAAGATGGTAGCTGATACCACTATCAAGAGCAAGATCAATTCTGAGCAGTCAGCTAAGCTGGCTATGGACGAGGTACTCGGCAAGGTTGGCCTGAAGTCCTCCAAGGATCTCGCTTACCTCATCGGAACAGGTTACGGACGTAACAAGGTTCCATTCGCTGACGAGAACATCTCCGAGATTTCCTGCCACGCTATGGGCGTTCACGTAACAGACCCATCCGTAAAGGCTATCATCGATATCGGCGGACAGGACGTTAAGGGTATCGCTGTTGATACAGACGGAACAGTTAAGAACTTCGCTATGAACGATAAGTGCGCTGCCGGAACAGGCAGATTCTACGAAGCTATGGCTAGATCCTTCGAGATGACTCTCCCTGAGTTCTCCAAGCTCTCACTGACAGCTAAGAACGTAATTCCTATCACAGCACAGTGCACAGTATTCGCTGAGTCCGAAGTAATCACACTCGTTGGTGAGAACAAGCCAATGGATGAGATCGCTGCAGGAATCCAGATGGCTGTAGCTAAGAGATGCTTCGTAATGGCTAAGAAGGCAGGCGCTACAGACTCCATCACACTGACAGGCGGATGCGCTAAGAACGATGGTCTTAAGGATGCTATCGAGCACGTACTCAAGCTCAAAGTCATCAACCTCAAGACTGACCCGCAGCTCATGGGAGCTCTCGGCGCTGCTGAATTCGCTCGTCAGAAGGGACAGGCAAAGTAAGTCGAAAGGAGCTGACTTATGTTTAAAAAAAAGAAAAATCCTGTACTCAGTCTCTTGAGCCTGATTCTCAAGATCATCTTCTTTGCTACAGGAGCACTCTTTGTGGTCTATTTCCTCAATCTTGACCAGAAGCTCCTCGCATGGGCTTATGCAAGAGTAAATGAGATATTCGACCGCAAGCCGGCAGACATCAAGTTCTAGGCGAACAGAAGACCGGCAGCCTGCATGAGGCGGGCATACAAGTTCAGATGAACATAACTTACAGGCGCAGGGCATCAAAGCGGTGCCTTGCGCCGCAGTTTTTTACACAAAAGGGTATTCCGGGGATCATACGATCAGAAATGACAATAAAATGCTGAAAACAGCACTTTAATATAGATAAGGATGAAGAGGGAAAATTATGGAACTGTATAATTCGATAATCGAAAAGGTAAACGGACATCTCGGAAGTACCGTGCCTAAGAAGTATGCATACAACCCTGACAAGACATGGGAGGATGTCGGCGGCAACCAGCTCATCATGATGAAGGAATCCGCATATGAGCTCGGCGGAGACAACAAGCCGGCAGTTAACTATGCATGCATTTCTTCTGATGACTACGTCACAGAGGATGAGATCTGGGTTTACGGAAAAGACCTCAATGAGATCAACGGAAGTGTTTCTTTTGCCAGAATAGTACTGGTCAAGGTCGATTCGCTCAAGGGCGAGGGAGAAGAGGACACAGAGCCTCTGTTCAGAGCCATCCAGGACATCGACTTCGTCAAGTATCATGTATATCCTAAGGGATACATGATCAGATCATCCTCTGACAGCTTCCGTGAACAGGTAAGAGTATCCAAAGACGCTGTAAAGAAGGGTATCTCTTTTGAGCAGGTCGGAAACTCATATATCAAAGAGTATAAAAAGAACCCTAACGTTCTTGCCGTCAGGGTCATCTTCGCAACTGTTGATGATGCAGATTACGCTGAGATGAGAAAAGATGCCAAGAAGGTAAGAGATATAACCAAAACTCTCTCCAGGATCCTCGAGGGTATGTCTACAGACTGCCACAGCTGCAGCCTCAAGGAGATCTGCGATGAGGTAGAGGGACTCAAGGAACTCCACTTCGGAAAAGAGAAGAAGGAATTCAAAGGCTGATTCTGAAATAAAGAGATTTCAGGAGCTTAGCCCAGATCCCTGAGGTTGAGGTTACGGATGCGGCGGAAGGTGCTGCTGTAGATAATAAGCGCAAACAGGCCCTCCAGTCCGACAGCGGCGATCCATGCTGCAAGCTGATAGGTTCTGTCGAACTGCAGGTCTGCAGGTTCAAGGATCCTGATGAAAACAGGCGACAGAAGCGAGCCGGCAAGCACTCCTGCAGCAAGGCCGATTACAGTGGTCAGCACGGACTCCCTTGCAAGATAGCTTTTGGTCTGTCTGATACTGAAGCCGTTGATCCTCATAACCGTGAGTTCTGTCTTCTTGCGGTTAAGGAATATGTTGGCAAGATTGGTCAGTATCATGAATGACATAAGGATGGCAATTCCCGTGGTCACATAAACTATTATGTTGTACAGCTGACTTACGGAATCAAGGCTTGCCCTGAAATCAGCTGAACTCTCAAACGAAACGTCCTCGCTGACAGACAGCAGGGCGTTTTTCAGTGCGTCGATATCACTGTCAGTCCTGATAAAGAAGCTGCGCGGCTCATAATCACCGAATATTTTGCGGTAACCTTCAGGTGAGGTCACGATATTTCTTCCAAAATAGCAGGTATACGTACCTGTAACTGCGGCTTCATGCCTGTGGATCTCGGAGTCTAGCACGGAAATGCTGTCACCCGGCTGATATCCGTAGATTTCACTCATCCTGACAGGAACAAGAACTCCGTCTGAAGGGATGCTGACAGCTTTGCCGTCAAGCTTTACACCGTAGTAGTCAGCGAGGGTATCCGGATCACCGGCAATGACATTAAGACCGGTAACGGTAGAGCCGGTATCGAACAGAAGCGACTTATATACCGCCTCAGTGTGATCAGCACCGTTACTGTCAAGAATAGCTATAAGTTCAGCACGCTGCTTATCCGTCACGGTATCTCCCATATCCATTCTCAGGTCGAATCTGTTGACATCATCCTGCTGATTATCAACCATGCCGGTGAAGGCCAGCTTGAATGAAATTCCGACGCCTATCAGCATGCAGCAGAAGGCAACGATGGCAGTCGAGACGATTACTCTGGCCTTGTCATCGAGGATATTTCTTAAGATGAGCTTGGAGTAAAGTGAGCCCTTTCCCGAAGATGAAGTCCTGCGTTTTCCACTTCCGCTACGGACAGTCTGGCCCTTCATCAGCATCGATGCCGGGCTCCTGAGGATGCCGGAGCATGCTATTATGCTCGCGACAGCGCATACCAGGATCATGACTGCACTTATGAGCACAGTAGGAACGGGCTTGACGACTGTAGATGCCAGTCCGTACTGGTACAGCTTGGATGAGCTGTAGAAAATAAGCACGACTTTGGAGAGGATCACACCTGTTATGATAGCGAGAATGCTTCCGATGATGCCTGCGCTGACTGCGAAGAGCAGATACTTGGAAAGCACTTCAAACTTTTGGAAGCCGAACGCCTTGACAGTACCTATCAGCTTCTTCTGTTCTTCAATTATTATCGTCAGGGTTGAGAAGCAGACCAGGGCTGTGATCAGTATGAAGAGGATACCGAACACCAGACCTGCACTGTGCATGGAATCAAGCTGCGCGGTGACATCCAGGTATCCGGCATTGGCGTTGCGGTCGAGCAGTATGCATCTGCAGTCAATCTTTTCGACCTCCTGACGGGCCTCTTCCAGTTTTGCCTCTGCTGCTTCGCGGTTTTCAGCAAGAAGTGCACGGGCTTCTGCAAGCTTTGATTCGTATTTGTGTTTCTCTGAACGGTACTTGGCCCAGCCGGCACTGATTTCGGCCCTGGCATCAGCTTCCTTGTTCTTCAGCTGCTGCCTTCCAGCTTTCAGCTCTGCCTTCTTTGCGGCCAGGGTCTTCTCTGCTGCTGCTATCTGCTTTTCTGCCTTGTCAAGGGCAGCCTGTGCCTCCTTACGTTTCCCGCGGAGTTTATCATACAGTTCAGTCAGCTTCTTCGCCTTCTCGATCATGCCTGGTGAGTAATGTACATATGAAGGCGCTTCGCTTGCCAGGATGGCCCTGGACTCTTCAACCAGCTGATCCATGTCAAGGGAAGCTGCAAGCTCGAAGAGCTCGGTCATGCCTGCATCATAATCCTTATCTACCTCACGGGCATATTCCTTGCCCTCAGGGGACGCGGCATAATCAGCGAACGCTCTGAGATCAGCTTCGTTTTCAACTACCTTCTCCGCTATCCTTCTTTCTGATGACAGATAAGGATCCTGATCCCTGGCGGCAGGATCATCAATATAGCGCGGATCAGAGATGACCTTAAGGTCATCATATATATCCTCAAGCATATCGAGGAAGTCGTTCTGTGACTGATTATCCGGATCAAGAAGTGCACGGGCCTGAGCGATCTGCTTTTTTGCTGCTTTAATCTGTTTTTCATATTCAGCAATCGTCATCTCCCCCCGGGCCAGCTGTCTGTTGTATTTTGCGAGCTCTGACGCCAGCTTCCTTTCAGCAGCATTCAGCTGACTGAGGCCGTCTGCGAGTTTAGAATCAAGCTCGGCCTGTCCTGCTTCGATCTCGTCTTCCGAAGATGCAAGCTCAGCCTCAGCCTCTTTCCACTGCCTGTCTATTTCCGCATAGGCAGCATCCTTCACTGCTTTCTCTCTTATGCCTGATAATTCATCGGTATAATCCTTAAGGGTGGACCTAACTTCAGCAGTTTTCTCAAAGTATGCCGGACTGAATGTCTCCTCAGCAGAGAGATCGTCTGTCTTGAAGAGAATCTTGGTATATGCATCCTTCATGACAGACATGTCAAAAGAAGCAAGAGGTACCACGACGGTATTGGTCATCTTGCGGTGTACGTAATCAGGATGACTGACCAGGCCTGTGACCTTGAATTTGTGGGTCTTAAGAACCTCAGATGATCCGGTGCCCTTGAGATAGATGGTGACATCGTCACCCACAGATATCCCGCTGATCTCGGCAAAATCCTCACCGAGGGCACATTCGCCGCCTGCGACAGGGAAAACGCCTTCTCTAAGGACAGGAACGCTGACGGAATGGGTAAGGGAAAGGAGTTTTGCGCTTCCCTTGTAGCTGTCTCCGGTTATGAAAGCATCATATTCCATTGCACCCTCAGCAGCCGTGACGCCCGGTATCTCAGCGGCAGCCCTGATATCTGCATCAGTTGCTCCCAGCGAAGAATAGATCTCGAAATCCTTGAGCCTGGTGTCCGCATAGTAGCCGGCAGCCTCGTGGGCTATACCTGCCTCCATATATCGGGTAGCAAGAAAAACGCCGACTCCGAGCATGATAACAAGACATATCGAAAGATATGATACGATCCTTTTGCGTATATTTCTCGTTGCATCAGTCAGCTGGGTTTTCTTCATATCAGCGGATCATTCTGTTTTTTTTAATATCATCTGACAGCTTCCTCATTGCGGGCAGGGATCAGAGTTGCAAAATGCTGCTGATCCTCAGTATCGTCATACACCTGTCTTTTGCGGAACAGTCCCTAGATCCCGAACAGACCGAAGTATGCCGCATGAATAAACAGAAGAAAATTGAAAATACTGAAAACTACTCTTAATACACTCATTATCCCCTCTGCACTGATTTCTTTGACCGGAAAATACCACGCCATAGAACTCTACGGCATATGTGTGTTAATATAAAAGAGTCCGGATGCGGGTTCTTCCAACACGTTAATAATAACATAAAACAAGCATTTCAGGTATTCCCGGAGGGAACAGTATGGATTCAGTTCACGTTCAGACATTATGGCAGATAATGGAGCAGCTGAGAGATTCAGACCAGCTGGAAAGTGCGCTTTCCGGCAGTCTTGACATACTATGCGAAGCGACAGGAAGCCCGAAGGGCAGCATCTGGATGAAGGATGATCAGAGCGGCAGTCTGATCGCCGTTACAACGGCAGGGACAGCAGACGCAACAGGTGAAAGTTCGCAGAATGGGGAAGGCCTGATCGGCGAAGTGTCTGCGAAGGGAGAGACTGTAATCATGAGTGCCGGCGAGGTTCAGAATATAAGACTTGCCGGAGTCGACAGCCCTGCGGTAAGAGGCATCAATCTGATGTGCGTTCCTGTGAAGACACCGAAGCACATTATCGGGTGTCTCCTGCTCACAGGCAAGGAAACAGGCTATACCGAAGACGACAAGGCGATGTGCGAGAACTGCTGCTCCGTACTGGCACTCGACATAGATGACAAGGGCTTTACCTTCAGACCTTTCGAGGACCGTGAGCCTATCGTTGAAGTCCGCGATGTAGTTAAGGAGTTCATGAGCGGCGAGGAGATACGCCGGATCCTCAGGGGCGTCGATCTGGACATCTATCCGGGCGAGCTGGTCGTTGTCCTCGGTGAAAGCGGCTGCGGCAAGAGTACTCTCCTTAATATAATCGGAGGCATGGACCGCATGACATCCGGCAAGCTGACCGTTGAAGGCAAGGATATGTCCGATCCTTCCGAGGCAGAGCTGACAGAATACCGCAGAGAATATGTCGGATTCATATTCCAGGCATACAATCTGATGCCTAACCTGTCGGCATATGAAAATATAGAGTTCATCGGTGAGATCAGCGACAATCCTATGGACTCAGAAGAAGCGCTGGAACTGGTAGGTCTGGGCGAAAAGGCCAACAGCATGCCTGCGGCCCTCAGCGGAGGCCAGATGCAGAGGGTCTCCATCGCGAGAGCGATCGTCAAGAATCCTAAGATCATCCTGGCGGACGAGCCGACTGCTGCTCTTGACTATGACACATCCATAAAGGTGCTCAGCGTTATTGAAAAGATATCCAAAGAGAACAAAACTACGGTCCTGATGGTAACGCACAACCCTGAGATCGCGAAGATGGCCAACAGGGTCGTAAAGCTCAGAAACGGCAAAATCTCGAGCGTCAGAGTCAATCTTCATCCTCTGTCGGCGACGGATCTTGTGTGGTAGCACCGGATCGGGGATTTTGCCTGTCTTACGGCAAAAGTTTTTGCCCAAAATGCTTGCAATCACAAGGTTGCGGTGATATACTCATCAAGCTGTCGTGATCGCAGGTGACGGATTTCTGCACCTGACGGCGTGAAAAGCAGCGGCGGCATGGAACGTTTCATAATATTTTTTACAGAAAGAGGTACCAACATGAAGGAAGGAATCCATCCTGGTTATAAGGAATGTAAAGTTACTTGCGCATGTGGGAATACATTCATGACTCTCTCCAACAAGGACGAGATGAGAGTAGACATCTGCTCAGAATGCCACCCATTCTTCACAGGCCAGCAGAAGTTTGCTAACAGAGGCGGCCGTGTTGAGAAGTTCAAGAACAAGTACAACCTGTAATCATACGGAACACAAGAGACCGGAGTGTGATGCTCCGGTTTTTTCATGAGATGAGGATTGGGTGAAATAGGCTGAAATACCAGTCCTTTTCTGATATAATAAAGCGGTTTATGAGCAGAAGACTATGAGCTGCAGGAATCAGCGAAAACCTGAGGAACAAAATGAGAGACAGAAACGGAAAGAGAATGCTCGAAGAGCGATAGCGAATATGTCTTACCGGAAAGCTGCGTATGATGCGCGGCAGATTGAACTTACAGGAAGAAGCGTATAAGAAAGGCAGAAAAGACATGTTCGATAAACTTGATTTTATAACAGAAAAATATCAGGAGCTGAGCGAGAAGGTCGCAGACCCTGCGATCATCTCCGACCAGAAGACCTGGCAGAAATACATGAAGGAAATGGCTGAGATCGAGCCGATCGTAAAGTCATACGAGTCCTACAGAAAGATGCAGAGCGACCTTGCCGACGCACGCGAGATCATCGACATGGAAGACGATGAGGAGATGAGAGAGCTTGCCAAGGAAGAGGCGAAGGAACTCGAGGATCAGATGGAGAAGGCTCAGGAAGAGCTGAAGATCCTGCTCCTGCCTAAGGACCCTAACGATGACAAGAACGTAATCCTTGAGATCAGAGCCGGCACGGGCGGTGAAGAGGCAGCCCTGTTCGGAAACGACCTTCTGAGAATGTATCTGAGATACGCAGAGCGCCGCAGATGGAAGTCCGAGATCATAGAGATCAATGACACAGGTATCGGCGGAATCAAGGAAGCAGTCGTAATGATCAAGGGTAAGGGCGCATACTCAAGACTCAAGTTCGAGTCGGGAGTACACAGAGTACAGAGAGTCCCTGAGACAGAGTCATCCGGAAGGATACACACTTCGGCTGCCACAGTAGCCGTACTGCCTGAGGTAGACGACGTAGAGGTCGAGATCAACCCTAACGATGTCAAGGTCGATGTATACAGAGCATCCGGAAATGGCGGCCAGTGCGTAAACACCACAGACTCCGCTGTAAGAATGACACACCTTCCTACAGGTATCGTAGTAACCTGCCAGGATGAGAAGTCACAGATCCAGAACAGAGAGAAGGCCATGAGAGTACTCAAGGCAAGACTCTACGACAAGATGCTCCAGGAGCAGAACGACAAGATCTCTGCAGAGAGAAAGAGCCAGGTCGGATCAGGCGACAGATCTGAGAGAATCAGAACATACAACTTCCCGCAGGGAAGGATCACCGACCACAGGATCAACCTTACAATGTAC
>CAMIWY010000044.1 GCA_946402595.1 uncultured Clostridia bacterium | reverse complement strand
TTCGATGGCTCCGTTCGCAAGAATGAAGTTGGTTACATCCTCGTTGATGATAAGCGCCTCAAGGGCGAGGTAATCCGTATCAATAACGGGGAAGTAAGTATGCAGATCTACGAAATGACCAACGGCATCAAGGTAGGTGATCCTGTAGAGTTCACCGGAGAGCTGATGAGCGTAGATCTGGGTCCGGGACTGCTGACACAGGTTTATGACGGTCTGCAGAACCCGCTGCCTGCACTTGCAGATCAGTGCGGATTCTTCCTGGACAGAGGAGTATATCTGGATGCCATTCCGGATCGTGACTGGGACTTCACACCGGTCGCTCAGATAGGAGATAAAGTACAGGCAGGCGATACTGTCGGTACTGTACCTGAAGGTCTGTTCACACACCACATCATGGTTCCTTTCACACTTAAGGGAAATGACTGGACTGTGAAGTCGATCAAGGAGGCGGGCTCATACAACGTCCACTCCACTATATGTGTAATCGAAAATGCAAAAGGTGAAGAGAAAGAACTCTCGATGGTATTCACACAGCCGATCAAGCAGGCAGTAAAGTGCTACGCTGAAAAGCTGCGTCCGACAGAGCCGCTCGTAACCAAGATCCGCTGTATCGATTCCTTCCTGCCGGTAGCAAAGGGCGGTACATTCTGTACCCCGGGACCTTTCGGAGCCGGCAAGACAGTACTTCAGCACATGCAGGCCAAGAACTCCGAGGCTGACATCGTAATCGTAGCTGCCTGCGGAGAGCGTGCCGGCGAGGTAGTAGAAGTACTTAAGGAATTCCCTGAGCTGGAAGACCCTAAAACAGGCCGTTCACTCATGGAGAGAACAATCATCATCTGTAATACATCATCCATGCCGGTAGCCGCCAGAGAAGCTTCCTGCTACACAGCGGTAACACTTGCTGAGTACTACAGACAGATGGGACTCGACGTACTGCTCCTCGCAGACTCGACAAGCCGCTGGGCTCAGGCGATGCGTGAGATGTCAGGCCGTCTTGAGGAGATCCCGGGCGAAGAAGCGTTCCCGGCTTACCTCGAATCCACAATTGCAGCATTCTACGAGAGAGCCGGCGTTGTCCGCCTGAATGACGGAACCAAGGCATCTATCACCATCGGCGGAACCGTATCACCTGCCGGCGGTAACTTCGAAGAACCTGTAACTCAGGCTACACTGAAGGTAGTAGGAGCTTTCCACGGACTTGCCAGAGAGCGTTCAGATGCCCGTAAGTACCCTGCTATCCATCCGGTAGATTCCTGGTCAAAGTACAAGGGCGTTGTAGATATGGATCTTGTCAACAGAGCCCGTGCAATCCTCATCAGGAGCACCGAAGTAGGTCAGATGATGAAGGTAGTCGGCGAGGAAGGTACATCCAGCGAAGACTACATCACATACCAGAAGGGCGAACTTCTCGACGCAGTATATCTGCAGCAGAACTCCTTCGATCCTATCGATGAAGCCTGCTCGCCTGAGAGACAGCGCAAGGAATTCGGCAGACTCTATGATGCGTTGACAAGGACATACGATATCACAGACAAGAGAGAGATCCGTGCATTCTTCAACCAGCTCAGACAGGAATTCCTTGACTGGCACGGATGTGAGTTCGAGACTCCGGAGTTCGAAGCACAGGAGAAAAAGATCTCAGACTTTTACATGGCAAAGGTCGTAGAGTAGGAGGTCGCTAGTATGCAGAAAGTATATACAAAAATAGAATCTATCGTAGGTAACGTAGTTACTGTACGTGCGCCTGGCGTCAAGAACGGCGACCTTGCGCTCGTAGGCGACAGTTACGCAAACGTAATCAAACTTGATAAGGATCTGGTTTCCCTGCAGGTATTCGCAGGAGCTCAGGGCGTCAGCACAACTGACCCTGTCCGTTTCCTCGGAAGACCGATGATGGTTTCTTTCTCAGATCATCTGCTCGGACGTATCTTCGACGGTGCGGGAGTACCGAGAGATAACGGACCGGCTCTGACCGAGAACATGATTCCTATCGGCGGACCATCCTTCAACCCGGCTAAGCGTATCCTTCCTAATAAGATGGTACGTACCGGTATCCCGATGATCGACGTTTTCAACACACTTGTTGAGAGCCAGAAGCTCCCTATCTTCTCGATCTCCGGTGAGCCGTACAACCAGCTCCTGTCAAGAATCGCGATGCAGGCTGAGGTAGACGTAATCATCCTCGGCGGCATGGGCCTCAAGTATGATGACTATATGGAATTCCGTGACACCCTTGAGAAGGGCGGAGCTATGAGCCATACGGTAATGTTCATCCACACTGCCGCAGACCCTATCGTAGAGTGTACGCTGGTTCCGGATATGTCACTGGCAGTTGCAGAGCAGTTCGCTCTTGCAGGAAAGAGAGTGCTTGTACTCCTGACAGACATGACCAACTTCGCAGATGCGCAGAAGGAAATGGCTATCACTATGGAACAGGTACCGTCCAACCGTGGTTATCCGGGCGACTTATACAGCTGCCTCGCTTCGCGTTATGAAAAGGCAGTAGATATTGAAGGTGCCGGATCCATCACTATCCTCGGTGTTACAACAATGCCTGGTGATGACGTAACTCACCCGGTACCTGACAACACAGGATACATCACAGAAGGCCAGTATTATCTCAAGGGCGGCCGTATAGAGCCGTTCGGATCGCTGTCACGTCTGAAACAGAATGTTAACGGCAAGACAAGAGATGACCACCGTGCCCTGATGGATGGTATGATCAAGCTCTACGCTCAGTACAAGGAATCTCTTGAGAAGAAGTCCATGGGATTCATGATGACTGAGTGGGATGACAAGCTCCTTAAGTATGGTGAGATGTTCGAGACCAAGATGATGGATCTGTCTGTGAACATTCCGCTTGAAGATGCTCTTGACCTTGGCTGGGATATCCTCGCAGAATGCTTCGACCCTGTAGAGACAGGAATGAAGACAAGCCTTATCGAGGAGAGATGGCCTAAGAAGGATGCGTTGAACTAAACAAAGGAGCGTGTCATGGCTATCAAACTTACAAAGAATGAACTGAAGAAGCAGAAGGACAACCTTAAGCAGTTCCAGCGCTATCTTCCGACACTTCAGCTCAAGAAACAGCAGCTGCAGTCGGTAATCATGGGTATACGCCAGGAACTCGAGCGTAAGGAAGCCGAACGCATTCAGATGATCGGTGATTTGGACGATTGGGTAGCTGTATTCGCAGAAAACGAGATCTTTGACGAGGAGAAAAGGCTTGATCAGCTTGTTCAGCCTGATAAGGTCATCGCCAGAGATGAGAACATCGCAGGTGTAACAATTCCTGCGTTCGAAGAGCTAACGTTCAAAGACATCAATTACGATGTGGACGACTACCCGCTCTGGGTAGACACTGCAGTCTTCAAACTTCGTGAGATCGCCAGACTGGACGCTTTAGTCTCAACTCTCCGTAAGCAGACAGAGCTTCTGGAGAAAGAACTCCGGACGACTTCGCAGAGGGTAAACCTGTTTGAAAAGGTCAAGATCCCGGAAGCCAAGGAGAATATACGTGTCATCCAGGTATACCTGGGAGACCAGCAGACAGCGGCCGTTGTACGCGGCAAGATCTCAAAGAAGAAATTAGTGGAGGTATAAGCGATGGTAGAAAAAATGAAAATGGTACACATCGTCACATCTGCCTCTGCTAAGGACGAGATGCTCAAGGGCCTCAGAGACATAGGCGTAATGCATCTCGCTGAAAAACAAAGCGCGGATCGTGAGATAAACGATCGCTTCCAGACACTGTCCAAGACGGAAATGGCCCTTAAGGACTATGCCGAGCCAAAACAGAAGCCTTCGGAAGAGATCCTCACGGACGATGAATTCAACAAAATGTATGACGGAGTGCTCGAGGCACTGGACCGCAAGTCCAGCCTGGGACAGGAAATAAGCGCTGCCAACACGGAGATAGACAGAATCGCAGCATGGGGAGACTTCTCACCTGAAGACCTGAAGGCTGTGAAGGAAGAAGGATTCGACTTCCACTTCTACCGTATGGGCGCCAAGGAATTCCAGGCACTTCAGGCTGAAGAGGATGTACGTTACATCCGCCTCGCTCCTGTGGACAAGCAGGAGGCTGTGGCTGTACTCGGAACTCTTCCGGCTTCAGTCCAGGCAAGCGAGTTCATTCCGGGAGAAAACAGCGTAAGCGAACTTAAGCAGAAGATCGAAGATGCGAGACAGGGCATCGAGGAATGCGACGGCACGCTGAAGGCGGCCTCGGTATACGATGCCAGCTTCAAGGATCAGCTGCTCAAGATGCAGAATGAGGTAAACTACTCGTCGGCAAGCGAGACCGCTCAGGGAGACAGTGATTTCGTCTGGGTATCAGGATATGTTCCTGAGGTCGAGCTCGACAAGGTCAAAGCCATGGCGGCTGAAAAATGCTGTGCATGGGCCGCAGAGGATGTAGCTGAAGATGATGATCAGATACCTACCAAGCTTCGCTATAACAAGGTATCAAAGCTCATCGAGCCGGTATTCGACATACTTGGCGTTCTTCCGGGCTACAGGGAGCAGGATGTATCGCTCTGGTTCTTCCTGTTCTTCACTCTGTTCTTCGCGATGATTATCGGAGACGGAGGCTACGGTGTACTCATACTGCTCGGGACGATCGCACTCAGAGTCAAGCAGAAGGAGGGATCAACAGTAACATTCCTGCTCTTCGTGCTGTCGGTAGCGACCATAATATGGGGAGCTGTCACCGGTACCTGGTTCGGAATGGAGAGCGCCATGAAGGTGCCGTTCCTCCAGAAACTCGTAATACCGAGTCTGGCAACATATCCGGAGTATTTCGGAGTTACCTCGACAGTGACTCAGAATGCGATAATGAAGTTCTCGTTCTCGATAGGCGCGATACAGATGGTGCTCGGTTCCATTCTTGCTATCAAGGATAAGATCCCTAAGAAGGACCTGTCATGGGTCGCAAATCTGGGCTGGGCGATCGCAGTCGTGGCTATGTACCTGCTGGCGCTCAATCTGGTCATCCATGAAAACATCAGCCTCGTGCCGGTGTTCGGACTGATCGGCGTTGCGTTCGTGCTGGTACTGCTGTTCGGCGGCATGTCACCTGACCTGAGCTTCGCACAGGGACTCAAGGCCGGTCTGGCAAATGCATTCACAGACTTCCTTGACACCATCAGCTGCTTCGGAAACGTAATGAGTTACATAAGACTGTTTGCAGTCGGTATGGCCGGCGTTGCGATCTCACAGAGCTTCAACGGGATCGCGGCAGGAATGCACGGCCCTCTGATTATCCTCGGTGTACTGGTCGTACTTATAGGCCATGCACTAAACATAATAATGTGTTTCCTGTCGGTAGTCGTTCACGGCGTGCGTCTGAACGTACTCGAGTTCTCGGGTCAGGTCGGCCTCGAGTGGACAGGACTGCCATATGAACCATTTAGGAAGTTAAATAAATAGAAAAGGAGAAATTATTATGAATCTTGCATTTATAGGTATGGCTGCGGCCCTTGGTTTATCTGCTGCTGGTTCTGCATTCGGCGCTGGTTTTGCCGGCATGTCTTCGGTAGGTGCATGGAAGAAATGTTATGCTGCAGGAAAGCCTGCACCATTCATCATGATCGCGTTCACAGGTGCTCCTCTTACACAGACCATTTACGGTTTCCTGCTGATGAACTTCATCAACAGTGCTAACTGTGATCCTGGTATGGCTCTCGGTGTAGGACTCTTCGGAGGACTTGCAATCGGTCTGTCTGCTCTCTTCCAGGGCAGATGCGCAGCTGCTGCATCTGATGCTCTCGGAGCAACAGGAAAGGGTACTGCTAACTACTTCATCGTAATCGGTATCGTTGAGACGGTAGCGCTCTTCACACTGGTATTCGGACTGCTGCTGCTCAACAGTGCCGGCTAATACAGCAAAACATACACAATTTCCTTAATGAAGGCAGGGACCTCTGTGGTCCCTGCTTTCTTTTGCCTCACCTGCAGGGAAAAAGGTCAAAATCTGTTGACAAGCCTCTGAATAATGTGTTTACAATATTAAACTGACCTTATTATGGGACAAAATGGAAACTATCTGCTAAAGGCATTGAAATAACTGAGTAAGGTAACGGAAAAGGGGAACTATCTTATGAACGGCGCTGAAGCAATGGTCAGATGTCTGGAACTGGAGGGCATCACAAGGATATTCGGATATCCGGGAGTAGCAATAGCTCCTTTCTATGAAGGGCTGTATCACTCAAGTATAGAGCATATACTCGTGAGGCAGGAGCAGAACGCGGGCCACGCGGCCAGCGGTTTTGCAAGAGTCTCGCGCAGGACTGCTGTGTGCACTGTCACATCGGGGCCGGGAGCGACCAACCTCATTACGGCTCTGGCGACGGCTTATGCTGACAGCATTCCTATCGTGGCGATCTCCGGCCAGGTCTCGAGCGACCTTCTGGGACGCGACGTGTTCCAGGAAGCCGACATGAGAGGTGCGACGGAGTCCTTCGTCAAGCACAGCTATCTTGTCAAGGATCCTGACGACATCCCGCGCATTTTCAAAGAAGCATTCTACATAGCTTCGACCGGACGTAAGGGACCGGTCCTCATTGACGTTCCGATGGATGTACAGAACAGAAAGCTGAGAAAGCCTTTTGCATATCCGGACGGCGTATCGATCCGCGGATACAAGCCTGAGATCAAGGTGAACATGAGCCAGTTCAGAAGGGTCGTTGAAGCTATCGACAAAGCGGAAAAGCCTCTTATCTGTGCCGGCGGCGGCGTCATTCTCGGAAACGGGGAGCAGGCAGTCAGGGACTTCTGCGAGAAGTTCAACATTCCTGTCGTGCATACGATGATGGGTATGGGCGTAATGCCTAAGAAGCATCCTCTGAATTTCGGAATGCTAGGAAACAACGGCAAGCCTTATGCCAACAAGGCTGTCAGAAGAGCGGACCTGCTCGTGATCGTAGGCGCGCGCCTTGCAGACAGGGCGATACCGCAACCGGAGAACCTCAAAAGCAGGACGATCATACACATAGACATAGACACTGCCGAGATCGGTAAGAACATGGGACCGACGATACCTCTCGTAGGAGATGCCGGCGAGATATTCAGGCTTCTTCTGAACGAAGATATCTCACCTGCAGGCCGGGAATGGATCGGGGAGCTGGAAGATATCAAACACAGCACAGTGGACAGGAGAGTCTTCAGCGACAAGCTGGTCAATCCTAACATCCTTGTACAGAAGCTGTCTGAGAAGATGGATGACGATGCGGTTTACGTAGCCGATGTCGGGCAGAACCAGCTGTGGAGCGCTGATAACTACGTGATGAAGGAAGGCAGGTTCCTGACCACCGGCGGAATGGGCACCATGGGTTATTCCATTCCGGCAGCCGTAGGGGCAAAACTGTTCGATCCTTCAAAGCAGGTAGTGGCTGTTACCGGCGACGGGGCCTTCCAGATGTCGATGAACGAGTTTGCGTCCATCAAAATCAATGAGGTCGACATCAAGGTAATAGTTGTCCGCAACGGATTCCTCGGACTGGTAAGAGAGTATCAGAACAATACATACGGCGAGCACTACATAGGCGTAAGGCTCAGAGAGTGGCCGAGATATGACAAGATAGCCGAAGCATACGACATGCCGTACTTTGAATGCTCATCCAATGAAGAGCTCGATGAGAGGCTCGATGAGTTCCTTGCATGCAGGGAGGCGAGCCTGATGGTAGTCAATGTAGACGGTGAAGACAAGGTAAAGTAGCGGGGAGGAGAGAAGATGAAAGGCATATTTTCTGTACTGGTGGAAAACAGAGACGGTGTCCTGTCAGGTATCTCCGGACTGTTCGCCCGCCGCGGCTTCAACATCGACAGCCTCGCAGTAGGCGAGACTGACAACCACGAGATCTCCAGCATGACCATTGTGTCCACCGGAGATCAGAGAACAATAGACCAGATAGAGAAGCAGCTCAACAAGAAGGTCGATGTCATCAAGGTGCGCCGCCTGAGTGAGGCGAGAAGCGTCTGCCTTGAGATGATGCTGATCAAGCTTGCGTACACAGCGACCAACAGGTCGTCTATCATCGAGCTGTGCCAGATAACAGGCGCAAGGATACTGAAGGTGACGCCTAAGCACCTGATCCTTGAGTACCATGCACCGACGGATGAAGTGGAGGACTTCATTCAGATGGTCAAGAGCTTTGGCATAGCAGAGGTGCAGCGCACCGGCGCGATAGCCATGGAATACAAATAATTCGTTATTACAGAGGGTATAGTGGAAGATAACAGAACCATTTTCAGACATGGAATGAGGGACGGGCTCCCGATAGGCCTCGGCTATTTTGCCGTGGCTTTTTCGCTTGGCATCGCGGCCAGGGGATACGGGTTCAGCCCTTTCCAGGGATTCCTTGCAAGTCTTCTTACATATGCATCGGCGGGACAGTACATGGGCTTCTCCCTGTATGCCGCAAACACGGCGCTTATCGAGCTTATAGTCCTTACGTTCATCATCAATGCGAGATACATCCTTATGGGTTTTGCCCTCAATCAGAGGATGCCGGCGGGGACCCCGCTCGGGACAAGGATGCTTGTAGGCACCTGCATCACAGATGAGATATTCGGGATTACCATCGCGAGACCGGGAGTGCCGACTCCGTACTATACATTCGGGGCCCTTATCACGGCTGTACCGATGTGGGCCGTGGGTACTGCTCTCGGGATATCGATGGGAAACATCCTGCCGGCGAGGATAGTCAGCGCGCTGAGCGTTGCTCTCTTCGGCATGTTCCTTGCGGTCATAATTCCGCCGTCGAGAAAGGACAAGGCGGTAGCAGGAGCTGTAATCGTGAGCTTTGCCTGCTCA
>CAMIWY010000043.1 GCA_946402595.1 uncultured Clostridia bacterium | reverse complement strand
CTGCTCGCACTTGTAAGTCTGAACCTTGCATTTTTCAACATAATCCCGATTCCGGGACTTGACGGAGGCAAGATATTCTTCATCATCCTCAAGATCATCAGCCTCGGGAGGATCAACGACGAGATGGAATACAAAGCGACGATAGTAGGCATGGCGATCCTGCTGGCCCTCTTCGTATTCGTAACATACAACGACATAATGAACATAGTCGGATAGGAGTTTTATCAGATGACACGACAGGTAAACTGCGGCGGTGTCCTCATCGGAGGGGGCGCGCCGGTATCCATACAGTCAATGACGAATGTTGACACAAGAGACACAGACAGACTGGTCAGGCAGATAGATGAGCTGGCTGACGCAGGATGCGAGATCGTAAGATGCGCTGTTCCTGACATGACTGCAGCTGAGTCGCTTGGACGTGCCAGAAAGCGCGTAAGAGTACCGCTCGTAGCGGATATACATTTTGACTACAGGCTGGCAATCGCATCCATCGAGAACGGAGCAGACAAGATCAGGATCAATCCGGGCAACATCGGAAGCCTCGACAGAGTGAAGGCAGTCGTTGACAAAGCCCGCGAGAGAAACATCCCGATCAGAGTCGGCGTCAATTCAGGTTCACTTGAAAAGGGCCTTATCGCAAAATACGGCGGCGTTACTGCTGATGCACTCGCCGAGAGCGGCGCCAACATGCTCAAAGTCATCGAGAACATGGACTACGACCAGCTTGTCGTCAGTATCAAGTCCTCCAATGTAAAGATGAACTATGATGCTCACATGAAGCTGAGAGAGCTGACGGACTGTCCGATACACATCGGCATCACTGAGTCAGGTACTCCGCGTAACGGCGAGCTCAAGTCGGCAATAGGCATAGGATCGCTTCTCCTGGCAGGCATCGGAGATACCATGAGAGTATCTCTGACAGATGATCCGGTCAAAGAAGTGCTTCTTGCCAAAAGGATACTGGAAACAGTCGGCATGAGGGAGAAGGCGATCGAAGTCGTTTCGTGCCCTACATGCGGAAGGACTGAGATCGACCTTATCGGTCTCGCCAACAGTGCTGAGGAGAGACTTGAAGCTGTTGCGCAGAAGAGACGTGATGCTGGTCTGAGACCTCTTAAGATAGCTGTAATGGGCTGTGCGGTAAACGGCCCTGGAGAGAGCAGAGAGGCTGACTATGGTATAGCCGGGGGCAAGGGCGAAGGCCTTGTATTCTCGCATGGTGAGATAATCGAAAAGGTGAGCGAGGACAGACTCGTTGACAGACTTATTGAGATAGTGGAACAGGACGCTGAATGATCAAGATACCGGAAGAGATACTTACTGCTGCTGAGCTTACCGAGGCAACGGGAAGGAAGGCGCAGGACATTGATATAGAGATCACCGGATTATCGGTGGACAGGTCGAGCCTGGTGCTCAGTATTGACACCAAGCTCAATTTTGTGCTGCCGAGGAATCTTGAAAGTCTGATGAAGGAGAGAATCAGGGCAAAGCTCGGTTCTGTCCATAAGATACGCGTCAATTATATGTACTCGGGCATCAAGGTTGCTCCTCCTCCTGCTGACTATGATCAGGGCAGCCAGTCCGGCGGTTACAGCGGCGGCTATAACGGCTCGAACGGCGGCGGTGGCGGATACAGGCGCAAAGCCAAGGAAGAACCTGCCCATGAGAACGCAAGAGGCGAACTCATCCTGCTCGGTAAGGATTTTACGGATGTACCTGTAGACTATAAGGACCTTGAGAACTACGTAGGTGCCAAAGATAAAGTCTGTATCGAAGGCGAGGTCTTCAGCATAGAGTCCATGCCTATCCGCAATGGCAAGATACTCATAACCATTCTTATCGCTGCCAAAGTCAGGACCTTCTGCATCAAGGCGTTCATATCATCCGAAAAATTCGCTGAGATCGACGAGAACCTGTCGTCGGGCGACATGATCCGCGCAAGAGGACCGATCGAATACGATACATATGAGCATGAGAACCTGATGATGGCGAATGCTCTCAAGAAGGTCTGCAAGACTTTCAAGGAGGATACTTATCCGAACGGAAGGAGAGTCGAGCTTCACTGCCACTCCAAGATGAGCGACAATGACGGATTCAATGAAGTTGCAGACATCGTAAATACAGCTGCTTACTGGGGGCAGCCTGCGGTAGCTATCACAGACCACGGTGTAGTACAGGGATTCCCTGACGCAGCCAAGGCCGCAGGTAAGCTGGCCAAGGCCGGCAAGAATATCAAGATAATATACGGTGTTGAGGGCTACCTGTATCCGGATGAGGATGCGTGGCTCGATGACGGGACCCTTGATATCAAGAAAAACAGGACTTATCACATCATCCTTCTGGCCAGGAACCAGGAGGGAATAAAGAATATATACAAGCTGGTCAGCCTGTCTCACATTGACTACTTCTACAAGAGACCAAGGCTGCCGCGTTCGGTGCTGCAGGCTCACAGAGAGGGGCTTATCATAGGCAGCGCATGCGAAGCAGGCGAAGTTTATCAGGCTGTTGAACACGGTGCATCCGATGAAGAGCTCGAACGCATCGCTTCTTTCTATGATTATCTGGAGATCCAGCCTCTTGGCAATAACCAGTTTATGGTCAATGAGGGCAGGGTAAACAGCGTTGATGACCTTATTGCCTTCAACAGAAAGATTATCGAGATCGCTGACAGGCTCGGAAAGCTTACAGTAGCCACAACTGACTCGCATTATCCGACTCAGGAGGCTTCGATATACAGAAACATCATCATGGCGGGTATCGGATTCAGGGATACACCGTCAGATTCGCTGTATCTGAGGACGACTGACGAGATGATGAAGGAATTCGAGTATCTCGGGGACCGCGCTGAGGAGATAGTCGTTACCAATACAAACAAGATCGCCGACATGATCGATGCTGACATCCTTCCGGTTCCTAAGGGCAAGTTCCCGCCTAAGATCGAGGGTGCTGAGGAGCAGCTCAGGACAAGCTGCTACGAGAAGGCAAAATCGATATACGGTGATCCGCTTCCTCCTGAGATAGAGGAGAGGCTTGAGACAGAGCTCAGTTCCATCATAGGAAACGGCTATGCAGTCATGTATATCGCTGCGCAGATGCTGGTAACCAAATCGAATTCAGACGGATATCTCGTAGGATCGAGAGGATCCGTAGGTTCCTCATTTGCCGCTACAATGGCGGGGATCACTGAGGTAAATCCGCTCGCTCCGCATTACATATGCCCGCACTGCAAGCACTTCGAATGGTCTGATGAACCTGACAAGTATGATACAGGCTACGACATGCCTGAAAAGATGTGCCCTGAATGCGGAACGAGGATGAAGAAGGAAGGTCTGAACATTCCTTTCGCGACATTCCTCGGATTCAAGGGAGACAAAGAGCCTGATATCGACCTTAATTTTGCCGGCGAATACCAGCCGGTGGCGCACAGGTATGTAGGCGAGATCTTCGGTGAGAAGAACGTATTCAAGGCAGGTACGGTTGCTACGATAGCCGACAAGACTGCTTACGGATATGTCAAGCATTACGTCGAAGACAACAACATCAAAGCCAACAAGTATGACATAGATTACCTTGTCAAGGGCTGCACCGGCGTCAAGAGAACGACCGGACAGCACCCGGGCGGCATCATTGTCGTGCCTGATGACCATGAGATATATGAATTCTGTCCTATACAGAAGCCTGCAAACAAGCGTGATACGGACGTCATTACGACTCACTTCGATTATCACAAGATCGATGAGAACCTGCTGAAGCTCGATATCCTCGGCCACGATGTGCCGCAGCTTATAAGACATCTGCAGGTCATGACCGGAGTCGATCCGATGGAAATCCCTCTTGATGACAAAGAGACTCTGAGTATTTTTACGTCTCTTGATGCACTTCATATCAAGAATCCGGACTACAAGTTCACGCACGGCACATACGCCATACCTGAGTTCGGTACGAATTTTACCCGCAACATGCTCGACGACATCCATCCGACGACAGTGTCGGCTCTGATCAAGATGTCGGGATTTTCACACGGAACCGACGTATGGACCAACAACGCCCAGGAACTCCTGAGAAACGGAACTGCTACGATCGATGAAGTAATATCCTGCCGTGACGATATCATGAACTTCCTGATCGCCAAGGGGCTGCCTAACAGCGACGCGTTCAAGATCATGGAGATAGTCCGTAAGAACAGGGTGCTGAGCGAGGAGCAGCTGCAGATGATGAAGGACCACGGTGTTCCTGACTGGTACATCTGGTCATGCGAGACACTGAAGTACATGTTCCCGCGTGCTCACGCCGCGGCATACGTAATGATGTCCATCAGAATGGCCTGGTTCAAGGTCAACTATCCTGAGGCATTCTACGCCGCATGGTTCTCGTCCAAGGTGGACAACTTCGATGCTGAATCGGTATGGAAGGGCATCCCTGAGATAGAGCGCAGGATGGAAGAAATAGAGAAGCTCGGCAATACCGCGACTGCCAAGCAGAAGGAGCATCTGACAGTATACGAAGTAATATACGAGATGTTCTCAAGAGGTTATGAGTTTGCAGAGCCGGTGCTCGGGACAGCACAGGCGTGCAGGTTCTCGGTAGTTGACGGCAAAGTCATGCTGCCGTTCAATGCGGTAAACGGGATAGGCGATACGGCTGCTGAATCTCTTGTCGCAGCATATGACGAGAGAGAATTCAGCACTATCGACGATGTGAGATCGAGGACCAGACTCTCGGCGACAAATATAGATGACCTGAAGAGACACGGTCTTTTTGCAGGACTGCCTGAATCGGCGCAGATGAGCATATTCGAGATCTAGCTCATTTCGATCTGCCACCTGCATTCATGGTAGAAATACAGAAGCTTGTAGCTGATGCGGCGGCCTTCGCTGACAGTGACGCAGTCGTACTCGATGCGCGTTACGCCGCCGGCTCCGAGCCATTCTATTTTAAGGATATCGGACACTTTAACAGTAGTCTTGATGCCGTGCTCAAGAACCTTGAATCTTATTGGCCGGGGCGACATGGCTCCTATGTCAAATACTGCAAGTACATCGACTTCCTGTCTCACTTCAGTGGATATGATCCTTTCCGATATTGCATCCCGGCACCTATATGATATCAGAACAGGCGTTCTTTTTCAACGGGATCTCTGTCCGTACTGCAAAGGATCCGGAAAAGGGGTATAAGGCTAAAACCAAAGAGGGGGAACCTCCAATGAGCAACATACAGATCTGCGTACACGCAGTTCTTCTTAAAAAGAGATATGTAAGAGGTGAAAGATGGCAGACAGAAGTTTTCCTGAAATAAAGAAGCATCTCGGATTCGGAATGATGCGTCTTCCGATGGACGGAGATAAGATAGACAACGGAAAAGTGTGCGAAATGGTAGACCGCTTCATTGATGAAGGCTTCAACTATTTTGACACTGCACACGGATATCACAACGGCCTGAGCGAGATCGCTGTCAGAGAATGCCTTACATCAAGGCACGACCGCAGCGAGTACATACTTACGGATAAACTGACCGAAGAATACTTCAGGTCAGAAGAAGAGATAAGACCACTCCTTGACAGCCAGCTTGAAGCATGCGGTGTGGAATATTTTGACTTCTATCTTATGCACGCACTTGATGCAGGCAATGTTGAACACTTTAAAAAGTGCAGAGCATATGAGACTCTGCTTGAACTTAAGAAGGAAGGAAAGATACGTCATGCAGGATTTTCCTTCCATGACAAGCCTGAGGTCCTCGACAGGATACTGACCGATTTTCCTGAAGTCGATATAGTCCAGATCCAGTTCAACTACCTCGACTATGAGGATGTAGCTCTTGAAGGCCGCAGGGTATATGAGGTAAGCCGCAAGCACAACAAGCCGATTCTTGTAATGGAGCCTGTCAGAGGCGGAAGTCTGGTGAACCTTCCTGAAGGAGCGGCAGCAGTTCTTGACGGCATCAGAGCTGAAAGCGGTTCAGACTGCAGCAATGCAGGATACGCAATAAGATTTGCAGCTGATTTTGACGGAATAGAGGTCGTGCTCTCAGGCATGAGCACTATAGAGCAGGTCGCTGACAATACTTCTGTCATGAAAGATCTCACTCCTCTGACTGAGGCTGAAAAGAAAGGCCTTCTGGATGCAGCGGATGCATACAGGGCGATAGGCGCAGTTCCTTGCACCAGGTGCAGATACTGCATTGAGGAAAATCACTGCCCGATGAACATAACCATCCCGGCAATGTTCACGGTATATAACAACATGATCATGTTCAATGCATCATATCCGTGGATCAACTATGGCACTGTAACAGCGGACGGACACGGAAAGGCAAGCGACTGCATAGAATGCGGCATGTGCGAAGGAGTCTGCCCGCAGCATCTTGAGATAAGAGATCTCCTCAAAAAGGTCGCAGCACAGTTTGAATAGCAGACTGATACATTCCCGGTTCATTACGAGCCGGGATTTTTTGTCCGGATTTTTCAAAATGGCTGTTGACATATAATGAACATATGATAATATATTCATATGAACAAGCAATCAAATGAATTTCACCCGGCAGACATCAGATAAAAGGGGGAAGATATGCCGAAGAAAGAAGAATACATGCTCAGAGGCATGAGTGAAAACGAGCTTCTTGAACTTGCGGATCTCTTCAAAATGTTTTCTGATTCGACCAGGATCAAGATTCTGTATGATCTGTTCGAAGGAGAGAAAAACGTCACGGAGATATGCGAGGATATCGAGATGAATCAGTCGGCTGTTTCTCATCAGCTCAAGGCTCTCAAGACGGCCAAGCTTGTAAGAAGCAGGCGGGAAGGCAAATCCATCAAGTATTCGCTTGATGACGATCATGTCAAGACTATCATAGCGATGGGCAAGGAGCACATCGAGGAGTAGCCGCACTTCAGAGAAGCGGCTTCATCCAACAGTTAATAGCCGGGAGCACCGGTAAATGATAAATCAGAAGGAGAATCACCATGAAAAAGAAATTCAAACTTATCGATCTGGACTGTGCAAACTGCGCTGCAAAGATGGAGGAGGCAATCAAGAAGCTGGATGGTGTCAATGATGCATCAGTAAGTTTCATGACTCAGAAGATGATGATCGATGCTGACGATGCAGTTTTTGATCAGGTCGTTCAGGAAGCTGTAAAGTGCATCGCAAAGGTAGAGCCGGACTGCAAGGTTGTTCTCAAATAATCGATATAAACTGGAAAAAGCGGCCGGAACTGTGATTCCGGCCTGAATTATAGAAATGGATAAACTCACTAAAAAACAGAAAAAAGATCTGATTCGCATCGTAACAGCCTTTATCATCTTCATAGTGCTGATAATCGCAGAGCATACGGTCATACCGGAGGATTTTGCGCACAGCATATGGATGCTTCTCATCTGGCTCGTGCCGTACTTCATCGTCGGTTACGATGTCGTACGCAAATGCATCATCGGCATATCACACGGACAGATGTTTGATGAGAGTTTCCTGATGACAGTTGCCACCATCGGTGCGTTCGGCTGCGGGGAATTTGATGAAGCCGTTGCTGTAATGCTGTTCTATCAGATCGGGGAATTCTTCCAGAGCTATGCTGTAGGAAAGTCCCGCGGAGCCATCACAGACCTTATGAGCATCGCTCCGGATTATGCCAACAGGGAAGGTGAAGACGGCGAAATCGAAGTCATCGACCCTGACGATATCGAGGCAGGCGATATCCTCGTGATCAAACCGGGCGAGAAGATCCCTGCAGACGGCACTGTTCTTGAAGGCTCTGGTCTTATCAATACTTCCGCTCTTACCGGCGAATCCATGCCGAGAGAGGTCAAGGCAGGCGATCAGATCATATCCGGATGCATAAACGGGGACAATCTTCTCAGAGTTAGAGCTGACAAGGATTACGATGAATCGACCGTGATGCAGATACTCGAGCTTGTTGAGAATGCATCCACCAGGAAGTCAAAGACAGAAAACTTCATTACCAGATTTGCCCGCTACTATACGCCGGCAGTCGTTATAGGCGCGCTGATCCTGGCGTTCCTGCCGCCGCTTTTATCGGGCGACTTTGCAGGCAGCTTCGGTGTATGGGTCCTGAGGGCATGCACCTTCCTCGTAATATCATGTCCGTGCGCTCTGGTCATTTCAGTTCCGCTTGCATTCTTCGGCGGGATCGGGGCTGCATCCAATGAAGGAGTACTTGTCAAGGGTTCAAACTTCCTTGAGATGATGGCGCACATCGATACGCTTGTTTCGGATAAGACGGGAACGCTTACTGAGGGCAGGTTCAAAGTGAGCGAAGTAATGCCTGAATCAGGATATACTGCGGAAGATGTTGTAAGATATGCAGCAGCAGTTGAATCCGGTTCAACTCATCCTATCGGTGCAGCGATAGCCGCGGCGTGTGATGATCCGGTACCGCAGGCAGAGATCACCGGTGAGGAAAACCATGCCGGCAAAGGTATAATCGCTAATGTTTCCGGTGCCGTTACCGCAGTCGGAAACATGTCATTCATGGAAGAACTGGGCGTCAGACCATCTTCAGAGCATCTCAGCACTTTTGCTGCAGCTACAAGCGGGATACGTGAGGCAGGCACTATGTGCTATGTTGCAAGAGATGGTAAATATATCGGGGCTATCGCAGTTTCAGACATGCCTAAGCCGGAAGCAAAAAAGGCCATAAAGGAAATCCTGGCTGAAGGAGTCAGGCGCATAATCATGCTGACCGGAGACTCAAAGGAGACTGCGAGAGCTGTTGCAGAATATCTCGGCATCACAGATTATGCTGCAGGGCTGCTTCCGCAGGATAAAGTCGAATACTTCGAGAAACTACTTGCTGAGACCGGCGGTGCTGACAGCAGCAGAAAGCTGGCATTC
>CAMIWY010000042.1 GCA_946402595.1 uncultured Clostridia bacterium | reverse complement strand
GGTTCAGCATCTGTGAACAGAAGCTGCCAGCCTCTTAGCCCTTTCGCTTAGCCCTTGATTGCTGCTACGGCTTCTTTTCTGTCAGCTGCCTTGAATACTGCAGAGCCGGCAACGATGACCTCTACGCCTGCCTCTCTTACAAGATGAGCATTGGCAGGTCCGATGCCTCCGTCGACCTCGATCAGATAAGAATAGCCATTCTCTGCCTTCTTATTGCTGTAGTAGCTGATCTTAGGAAGCGAGCTGTCCATGAACTTCTGTCCGCCGAATCCCGGCTCAACAGACATTACAAGGATCAGATCGATATCCTTGAGATAGTCATCCAGCACCTCAGGCTCCGTTCCCGGCTTGATCGAAACGCCCGCCTTGACGCCAAGACTGTGGATGTGCTCAAGAGTAGCAGCAAGATCACTGCATGCCTCGTAATGAACAGTGATGAACTCAGTGTTGTCCGTGACAAATTTCTCGATGTATCTGTCAGGGTCCTCGATCATCAGGTGAACATCGTACGGTACTGCAGCAATTCCGTTCAGACTCTTCATGACATCCGGTCCGAAGCTGATGTTCGGCACGAAAGCGCCATCCATAACATCGATATGCAGATAGTCGATGCCGCAGCTCTGCACGTCAGCGACGTCAGCGCCGAGTCTTGCAAAATCTGCTGCGAGTATAGACGGGGATATCAAAGCTTTTTCCATTTTCTGACCTCCTCGATCATCATAAGATATGAATTGTATCTTGATCTGTGAATCTCGCCTCTTTCGAGGGCTTCCTTGACTTCACAGTCAGGTTCGTTTATGTGCAGGCAGTCCCTGTATCTGCAGAGCTGCCCCGGTTCTCTCATTTCAGGGAAAAGCTCCCTTACGGCAGTCACTTCGGTCTCAGGCATGTCGATGGACGTGAAGCCGGGCGTGTCATAAAGGTATGTGCCGTCTCCGAGATCGAATATCTCGACGTGCCTTGTGGTGTGGCGCCCTCTTCCTGTCTTGTCACTTATGCCGCCGGTCTCCACTCTGGTACGGATCGATGCAAAACTGCCCGTGCGGCCCTGTGCCTCAACTGCAGTTCTCTCTTTACGGGCAGCGTCGGTTGCAGCATCTGCTGCATTTCGCGTATCTGAGGAATGCACTTCAGCGGTCCCTGAAACCAGATCAGACGCATCGCCGTGCAGCAGGTTGGTAAGTGTCGATTTTCCGACGCCCGAAGGCCCAGCAAGCGCGACGTTTCTGCCACGGATGATCTCTCTCAGGTCCTCAAGGCCTTCGCCCGTATTGCCGTTTACAGAGACTACAGGATAAATGCCCCTGTATATCGCCATGGCGGCCTCGAGTTCCTCCGCACTGACAAGGTCCTTCTTGGTGATGCATACAGCAGGCGTGATGCCCTTCAGCTCGCATCCGGCAAGAAGCTTGTCAATAACAGGGTAATTCACATCAGGTTCTTTAACTGAAAACACGACCACCAGCATATCGAGGTTCGATACGGGTGGTCTTGTCATGAAATTGCGTCTCTCTACGACCCGGTTGATAACGCATTCATTGTCGCAATCGTGCTTGTCGATCTCAAACTCTACGATATCACCGACGTAAATGAGTTCTTTATTTCTCTTGAGGTTGCCTCTGGCTTTGCCCATGACAGCCTTCTCGCCGTCATGGACAAAGTAGAAGCCTCCGATTCCTTTAATGACTCTTCCGATCATAAAGATTCTGTTCTGTTACCCTTCAGGATTCTCTGCCGGCTCTTCTTCAGTCTGCTTTTCTTCTGTCTCATCCGTAGCGGTATCTTCCGGCGTTTCAGGTGCAGGCTCAGGGCCCGAGCTTACCTGGATATCTATGCTTGTGCCCTTGTCCAGGAGCGAATTAGCCTGATACTGCTGATAGATAACATAACCCTTGTCAATGGAGTTGTCCCAGTCATAGTCGACTCTTCCGACTCTGAAGCCCTCTTCCTTGATACGCGTCTTGGCATCTTCAAGCGAGAGACCTGTGACTGAAGGGACAGTACCCTTCTCGGTTCCCTTACCGTCGGAAACCTCGATGTTTATCTTGCTCTCCTTATCGAGCGGTGTACCTCTTTCAGGATCCTGTGCAAGAACAGTGCCTTCTTCCGCAGGGTCTGTGACCATCTTGACATTGCCGAGGATGTATCCGTATTCCTTGAGATACTCTTCGACATCCTCCTGTTTCATACCTACTACATTCGGTACGACACCTTCCTTGCTGCCCTTGGAGATGTGAACAGTGATCGTTCCCTCCTTCTGAGCCTCCTGCCCAGGTTCAGGGTCCTGAGTGCAGACCTTGCCTTCAGGATAGTCGTTGGAGTAAATGTCCTTGCCCTTCTTGATGCTGAAGCCTTCCTCTTCGGCCTTAGCCTTGGCTTCATCAAACGAGAGACCTCTGAGTTCAGGTGCCGGCTTGGTCGATGAGAAAACGCCCATCTTCCATGCTGCGAACCAGCCGCCTGCTGCGAGAAGGAGAATTATGACAGCTGCGATGATCGCATTTCTTTTGCCCTTTTTCTTCTTCTTTTTCTTTTTGTTCTCAGCCTCTTCCTCTTCAGCAGCTTCTGCAGCTTTTCTCTTCCTGTTCTTCTCGATGACATCGGTGGAAGCGAAAACTGAAGTTCCGGCCACGTCTGTTACGAAGGAGATGTTATCGAGTTCCTCGATCAGCTCCTCGGCACTTGAGTATCTGTTGGTCTGATACTTGCTGGTAGCCTTCATGACGCATCTCTCGAGTGCAGGCGGGATGCCAGCTACGAGCTCGCTCGGAGGAGTGATCTCCTCGTTGATGTGCTTGAGAGCTACAGTGACAGGGTTCTCTCCGTCGAACGGAACTCTGCCGGTCAGCATCTCATACATGACGATACCGAGCGAATAGATGTCCGATCTCTCATCCACATAGTTGCCCCTTGCCTGTTCAGGCGAGAAGTAGTGGACGGATCCGACGATCTTGCTGCCGGTGGAAAGAGTTGCATCATTTACAGCTCTTGCGATACCAAAGTCAGCCAGCTTGACGATACCGTCATTCGTGATCATTATGTTGTGCGGCTTGACGTCTCTGTGGATTATCTTGTTCTTGTGAGCGATCTTCAGGGCAGAAGCTACCTGCTTGCGGATGTCGATCACCTTCTTGTAATCCATCGGCGCTTCATCTTCGATGATGTCGTTAAGAGTACGGCCTTCGATGAGCTCCATGACAATATAGTTGATGTTGCCCTCTCTGCCTACGTCATATACGCCTACTATATTAGGATGTGTAAGACCTGCGGCCGCCTGAGACTCCCTCTTGAAGTTCTCTACGAACGTAGCATCCTTTGTAAATTCCGGTCTGAGTATCTTGATCGCGATGAATCTGTTGAGCAGTCTGTCTTTACCCTTGTAAACGACAGCCATACCACCGTCACCGATCTTCTCAAGCAGCTCGTACCGGCCTGAAAGTAATCTGCTGCTCATTTGATCAATCCTCCGCTAAATTAATGCATATAACAGAGATATTATCGTTACCCCCATTGTCATTAGCCAGCGAGACAAGGTCCTCGGCACATATCATCATGTCGTCGAATCTTCCTACGGTATGCAGGATAGTCTCGTCGTCGACTTCATCATATAACCCGTCGCTGCAGAGCAGAACTCTGTCTCCGCTGTTGACCGGCACGCTGAAGCAGTCAGGCTCGTTGTTGGCATTAGCCCCTATCGCTCTGGTGATAACGTTCTTTCTGGCATGGTGATGAGCTTCCTCTCTTGAAATAGCCCCCATCTTTACAAGATCATTTACGTATGTATGATCGTCCGTTATCTGCTGTATGAGTCCGTCATGTATCAGATACACCCTGCTGTCCCCTACGTTGGCAACATACATCTCGCCGTCTCTGATGTACGCAAAAGCAAGTGTTGTAGCCATTCCGCTGTACTGCGGCTTGGACTCGGACAGTCTGATGATGAACTGATTGACGTATCTGACCGCGGCTCTGAGATATCTGAAGATCTCATCGCGTCCGTCAAGCCATTCAGGAGGATTGTGTCTGATGAATTTCTCAAGTGCATCCAATGCGGACTGGCTTGCGATCTCACCGGATCTGTTGCCGCCGACTCCGTCAGCAAGCATGTAGAAATTCACATCCTCCATCACCTTGACAGCGTCTTCGTTGGTAGGTCTCCTCCGTCCGCCGTCAGTCATATAACCAATTCTCATATGATCCCTTCTCCGTTGTTGTATTTTGTATGTTCCTACTGCATACAGAGAATCAAAAACTCTTCTCTATTATACAGTAATAAAAACCTATCACGTTATTATAGGGCAAAATCGTGCGCATTTCAACAATACGGGCAAAACCATCTTCGCTGTTCATAAAGCGTTCGATGACTCTCTCGTTCTCGTCCCTGTTGAGAGTGCAGGTCGAGTAGCATATCCGCCCTCCGGGACGGGTATATCTGAATGCGTTCTTAAGAATCTCAAGCTGAGTATCCGTAAGACCTGCATATTCACTGACATCCGTCCTGAGCCTGATCTCAGGCTTGGTGCTCATCACTCCGAGACCTGAACACGGAACATCGGCAAGCACATAATCGAACTGCCCTTCAAGGCTGCTGTCATACTGTGTACCGTCCATGAGGCGCGTCTCAATGATATCCGTGCCCGTCCTTGCGGCCGAAGCCTTGATGAGCTCAAGTCTGTGCTCATGGATATCGCAGGCTGTGACCGAGCCCTCATTGCCCATCATCTCAGCCATCATCGTGGACTTTCCGCCCGGCGCCGCACACATGTCAAGGACCTTGCTGCCCGGCTCAGGTGCCAGAGCACTTACCGCAAGCATAGATGACAGGCTCTGCACCGTGAAATGCCCTTTCCTGTACAGGTCAGACTCGATGATGCCTCTGCCCGAAGCCTTCACTGCGGCGCCTCGCACATATCCCGCCTCAGGATACAGCTCACCGGCTCCGATGTGCTGTCTGTCAGCATCAGAAAGCTTTCCTTCTTCAGTTAGCATCTCACCGTCGAGAGCATCTTCTGCTTTTATGCCTGCTCCGGCGAGGTCAGCTATAAGCTGCTCCCTGGTCGTCTTCAGAGTGTTGACTCTCAGTATCACTTCGGGAGGCTCGTTCAGTCCGCGCAGGATGCTTTCTGCTTCATCACCATACTGTGAAGTGATGAGTGAAACGAGGTCCTCCGGCATCGAGTACTGTACGGACAGCCTCTTCACCTGGTCCCCTATGCCTTTTATAAATTCAGGCATGCCGGTTCCGGCATCCTCAGATGCAGCACCTGCGACGGAACCGTTCCCTTCAGCCAGCGCCCCGTCAGAAACCTCGAACTCATCTCTTCTGCGGATATATGACCTCAGGACCGCGTTGATGAACCTGTCAGTCCCGCGGGCCGTTTTGCGTGCAAGAGCCACTGCCTCATTGACTGCAGCGTGGTCCGGGACGGAATCCATCTCGCGGATCGCGTAGAGTCCCATCCTGAGGATTATCAGGGTCCGTGTTTTGATGCCCCTAAGCCCGTTGGATGCAAGCATCCCGGTGATGTGATCAAGGGTGATGGTCTGCCTGATCGTTCCTTTTACCAGATTGCGAACAAAGCTATCCCTGCAGCCTTTGTGGCGAGGGATAGCTTCATTTAATGCCATATTCGAATATGCGCCGTCTGAGTATACGCTCTTAAGAGCCTCAAACGCCGTCAACCAGTCCGATGAATGACTCACAGTTAGTTTCTTCTGCCTCCTGCAAGGACAAGAATTCTGAGAAGGCTGGAGACAGCCGTAGCGAGTGCAGCAACGTATGTCATTGCAGCAGCTCTGAGGACCTCTCTTGATCCTGTGTAGTCATTTTCGTTGACCATGCCCAGAACTCTCATCTGCTCAAGAGCTCTGTTGGATGCGTTGAATTCCACCGGAAGTGTAACGAGGTGGAAGAGTATTACGAACAGGAAGCAGACTACTCCGATCGTGAACATCATGCTGCCGTAAGGTGACATGGTAGACATGACCAGCCCGAAGAATATAAGAGGCCATGACATCATCTGTGTCAGATTGACCAGAGGCACGATGTTGTTCCTGAAAGAAAGCGGCGCATAGTGCGTTGCATCCTGGATCGCGTGCCCTACCTCATGGCATGCGATGGACATCGATGCGATCGATGGCGTGCTGTATACCTCCCTCGAAAGATTGAGGGTCTTGGTCTTCGGATCATAGAAGTTAACAAGGGAATTGCCGCCGTTTACTATTTTGATCTGGACATCCCTCAGCCCATTGGCATCCATCATCTTTCTGGCTGCATCGCCGCCTGTTATCCCGCGGCTGTTGGCTACCCGTGAATACGTCCTGTATGCGCTGCTGATCCTTGCCTGTGTGATGAAGGTGAAGATCATAGCCGGGATCAGTACGAACCACGAATAATCATAATAGTAGTACATTCCAATACCTCCTGTGACTTGTCTCCCGGTGTCCTGAGCATCCGGAATACCTTTACCGTCTTAGTCCTTCTGAGCTGTAAACCTGTCACCTGCGCTCAGCTTGTGCCCTCTCATGAAGTCACCTGCGCTCATGCGCTTTTTGCCCTGAAGCTGCTGCTCGAGTACCTTGAGCCTGCCCTCAGAGCAGTTTATGACATAATAGTTTTTGCCTGTTTCGCTGACAGTGCCCGGCTCTCCGTCCGGCTCGCCCTCAAGAACCTCCGCTCTGTAGAACTTCACCTGGAGCCCGTCAAGGTAGCTGTAGCATGCAGGCCATTCGAGATATGCCCTGATCTTCCTTTCGATGACCTCTGCCGGCTCGCTGAAGTCAGTCATACCATCTGTCTTATTTATCATTTTAGCATAAGACGACTTACTGTCATCCTGTTTTTCATAAACAGCAGTCCCGTCAGCGATGTGCGGGATCGTTTCGACCAGCAGCTGAGCGCCCGCCTCCGCGAGGATCTGAGACACCTCCGTGATGTCCCTGCCGCGGATATCGCATGCGACCTTGCTGATCATGTCGCCCGTATCGAGCCCCTCTTCCATCTTCATGATGGTCACGCCCGACTCATCAAGCCCGTTCAGGATCGCAGCCTGCATAGGCGCTGCGCCCCTGAGGTCAGGAAGAAGCGAGCCATGTACATTGATGCATCCGAGTCTCGGGATCTCAAGCACATCGCGCGGCAGTATCTGGCCGAAAGCAGCCACCACGATCATGTCAGGCGCGATGCTTCTGAGCCTCTCCTTCAGCTCTTCATCCTTTCTTATTCTCAGCGGCTGAGCAACTTCAAGACCGTGCTCCACAGCAAGCTGCTTGACGGCCGACAGGATCATTCTGTTCCTGTTGCCCTTTCTGTCAGGCTGCGTGATGACAAGCGGGATGTCATATCCTGCATCTATCAGAGCCCTGAGTGAACACGCCGCAAACTCCGGCGTTCCCATGAAAACTATCTTGCAATTTATACTCCTGTTACTTAATCTTAACTAAAAAACACCGGGCTACTCAGCCTTCTCCTCTGCATGCTCTTCCTTGAGAGCCTCAAGTCTCTCGGAATACTCCTCTACTGTCATCATTTCCTTGGCGATGTCTGAATAGAGGATGCCATCGAGGTGGTCATACTCATGGCAGAATACTGTAGCAGCGAATCCCTCGAACTCGTACTCCTGCTCGTTTCCGTCGAGGTCAGTCGCTTTGATCCTGATCTTCTCAGGTCTGTCGACCAGGCCCATGTATCCCGGTACCGAGAGGCAGCCTTCGCTGGATTCCTGTGTGCCTTCCCTGTAAGTGATCTCAGGGTTGATCATGTAGTAGATCTTCTCCCTGATGGCTTCGTCTTCCGAGTCCACGTGAGGCATAGCGACGAAGAATCTCTTCATAACGCCTACCTGTGGTGCAGCGATGCCTACTCCGTCAGCAGCGATCATGGTCTCTACCATGTCCTCCGCCAGCTCGCGGATCCTCGGAGTGATAGCCTTGATCGGCTTGCATTTCTTGGTGAGGATCTCGGATCCTCTTACTGTGATATTTCTGAGTGCCATCTGTTTCTCCTGATTTTCAGTATATGCAAAACATTAAAAGTGTTATCTGAAACTGTGTTTTCTGGTGCGATAAGTGAACGATGCCGGTCTAGTATGGATTCACATCGATCTCTATAAAGCATTCCGACTTTGATTCGATCATGCGGTCGCGGAATTCCATGTACTCCCGTATATAGCCGGCACGGCTTCCCGGCGGCGCTTTTATGATGAACTCCGCCCTGAACCTGCCGTCAGTCTTACGCTCGTCGAGTCTCACTCTGAGTACCGTCGCATCCTGCGGCGCCGACCTCAGTCCCATGAGCCTCTTTCTGAAAGCCTCGGCATATGCAGAGGCCTCCTCCGCTGACTCCGACACAAAGCCGACAGCTATTATATCAGAGTATGGAGGATAATTCATAATATTTCTGTGAAGTAATTCCGCTTCATAGAAAGCCTCGTAGTCTCCGGCGGCCGCCTGCCTGATGACATCGCTCTCAGGGTCGTAGGTCTGGATGATGACCCGGCTCTCTCCGCCGGCCCTTCCGGCCCTTCCCGCGACCTGGGTTATCAGCTGGTATGTCCTCTCTGACGACCTGTAATCCGGGATATTCAGGCTCACATCAGCATTGATGATACCGACGAGCCCGACATTCCTGAAATCGAGTCCCTTGGCGAGTATCTGCGTGCCGACCAGGATATCCGTCTTCCCCTTCTGGAAATCGTCTATGACTTTGCCCGCGTTGCCGCTCTTCGCCGCCGTGTCGAGGTCGAATCTCGCAACGCTCTTGTCCGGCCACAGCTCCTGCACGGTCTCCTCCACCTTCTCGGTTCCGGTGCCTGTGTATCTTATGAATTTGTTGCCGCAGTCAGGGCACTTATCCGGCAGAGGGAACTTCCGTCCGCAGTAGTGGCAGACAGCAGCGTTCACCGCCTTGT
>CAMIWY010000041.1 GCA_946402595.1 uncultured Clostridia bacterium | reverse complement strand
CTAACGGGTCTCTTCATCTATTATAACCGAACCGTACATATCACCGATCAGCCTGTCTATCTCTTCTTTTCTCTCAAGTGCCATGTCATGCTGCCCGGAAGTCACCTGAATCAGCGCGTTTCCATCCCTGAGCCTTACGCGGAAGTCCCTGAAGCCCATATCAAAGAGCTCCGCCTCGGCCTTCTCGGTCCTTGCAAGGTCCTCTTCCGTGATCTCCACGCCGGTCTGTATCCTTGTTGCGAGGCACGCATAGGCAGGCTTGTTCCACACAGGCAGGCCCGCTTCCCTTGACCTCTCTCTTACCTCAGCCTTGGTTATCCCGCACTCTCTCAGCGGTGACCTTATGCCGAACTCCTTAAGAGCCCTCATTCCCGGCCTGTCATCAGCCGGATCAGAGGCATTCGTACCGTCTGTCACAAGGGCAAAACCGTCATCCGCAGCCGCGCGGGTTATCGCACCCATAATGTTTTTCTTGCACCAGTAGCAGCGGTCGTCAGGATTGGCCCTGACCCGCGGATCAGACAGCGCATCGACCCTCAGCACCTTCATCTCAGCGCCCGTGAGCTCTGCTATCTTCTTCGCATCCTCGAATTCGAAATCAGGCTGGAACTGCGACTTCACATAATAAGCCGTCACATCCGCGCCGCACTGCTTCGCTGCATACAGCAGATACGACGAATCCACACCGCCTGAAAAAGCCACTGCTATTCTGTTATTCTCTTCAAAAAAATCTCTCAGGTCCATAATGCCTCCTCTCTGCCCCATACCAATTACCGAATTATACCATATATGACAGTGGGGACGGTTCTCTGTGTCATATTTCCATGCAACAAAAGACGCCGGGATCTCCGGCGTTTTTTGCTTGTAGATATTGTAAGAGGGATGAAAGTATTATGGTGTAGTAATCACCGGCTGCGTGACAACCGGCGAGTAATACCTTGGTTGTTTGCTGAGTTAGTGTCTTCTAACTCCTTGCAGCATTATAATAGCATCTCTATTTCCCATTGTCAAGGTAGGAATTAAACTTTTTTCAAAAATTTTTTTACCCGGATTTTCGATCGTTACTTCCCCATTCATTTATGGCCTGATGCCGGCAGCAGCTGTCAAGAAAAGCGGCACCCTTCCGGATGCCGCCATTTCGTTTTTACCTTATGCAATTCTGATGATCTGCTACAGATGCTGATTCCTTGGGATCCTGTCGTACCACTTGAGCAGGAACGGCTCGATCGCTGAAGTCAGCTTCATGTCCAGATTAAAGAAGTAAACCGTGAATGTGACTACGAAGAATGCAAGTCCTCCGGTCAGAACATACAGAAGTACTTTAAGTGCTAGCTTTTTCATTGTTATGCCTCCGGTTAATTCAGTCTGCATTTATATTTTACCACGAATTCTCGTCGTCGAGTACCTCGAGTGTCGGGTCAAGAGGTTCTTCCTGCATGACTGTTCTCATGTAGCTGTTGACCTGATCTCTTACTCCCTGTCTCGAAACGACACGAGGGTCGAAGAGCTGATGGTCTACCCAGATCAGAGGAATTCCGAGCTCTCTTGCTCTGTCCTCGAACATTCCGTGCATTCCATCCAGAGCCTTGCAGGTGATGTGCTCCCAGAGGATGATCATGTCTGCGTTGTACTGTTCAACGAACTCGAAGAGGTCGTCGAGGAGTACCTTGTAGCCGCCGTGTGTACGGTTACGCATGATCATCTCTTCAGTCAGCATGGCCATATCGTAGTAAGCCTGCTCTCTGTTCTCAGGAGTATCTGTCTCTGCGATCATCTCTGTGTTGATGCATGAAAGCATGTCTGTCAGAGGAACGATTCCCCAGCAGTTCAGGAGCCATACGAGGAAGTCCATGTAGTAGTGCGACTGAACGCCCCATACGATCGCTCTGTGGCGGTACTCAGGAGCAGCCATTTTGCGCTTCTTGTATGCCTTCTCTGCCAGCTTCATCAGACGTCTGTCAGCTCTCTCGAATTCAGGAACCTTGCCGCAGATAGCCATGTAGTTGGTCTCTGTGTAAAGTGCGAGGTTTCCGCCGAAGATCTGCGGATAGTCCGTCTTGTTCATGTCGAGCCACTCGTTACGGCACTTTGTCGCAAAGTTTACTCTCTTAGCGCATTCGAAGTAGTAATCCCAGTCCCACTTGTGGCCTGTGTGCTCTTCGATGAATGCGATAGCTCTTCTGATTTCCTCAGCAGCGTATTCCTGTACATCATCTTCCTTGTGACGGAGCGGAGCCGGCAGCTGGAATACAGGAATGCCGTCTTCCTTCTCGAGTCTCTCGGAGATTACGCCGTTACCGAGGAGTGATCCGTCGCATGTTGTGTTGCACTGTACAGCGCATGCTCCGAATACAGGGGCATCATCGTCGATCGATACACCGGCTTCTGCCTCAGGCATCGGGCAGACGTCGCCAGGAAGTCCGTATTCCTGAGCTACGTCGATGTAGTGCTCCATAGCGTGCTGGTTCAGGAGTACTGATACGTATGTTGAAGGAGTCTCACGGGATGTGCACTTCAGGTTAGGGAATCCCATCATGACTGCTGTCATCTCGTTCTCATCAACGAGTACGTTGATCTTGGAGAACTCCTCATCGTTACCTACCCTGCGGTCGGCACGTGCCATGGTGTTCAGAAGCTTCGCAACGTCGATGATGATAAGATCCTGCTCCTCGTGGGTCATTCTGAGGTATTCGCCTCTGAGGCCCTGAGTGAATCTGTCTACCATCATAGGTACTGCCAGATAGTTAGCCATCCAGCGGTATCTGAAGAAGAACTTGATGTTGCGAGGCTTGGACATGAATTTGCCGAGTGTGAGCATGATTCCCAGCCATCTGCTGTAATCGTAAAGAGTATCTCCTACTCCTCTCCACTCACGGCGCTTTCTGACCTTACCATGCGGCTTATACAGATCGCCGTATCTGGTGTCACCCTTGATTTTTTCAGGGTTGACCATTTTGTTGAATTTCTTAACAGCCATCACTAATCCTCCTTCTGAATCTTCTTGATATCGATGCTCTCCATGAACGCCTGTACACGGGTACGCATCTGTCCGGAGGAGCCGATAGTGTACGGTCTGTCGACTGCGAGAACCGGCCAGTCATATCTGTTTCTGAGGATGTGTGATCCCATCATCTTCTCATAAGCCCATGGGTCACAGAACTTCATCTGCTGATAGATGATACCATCGGCCTTGTATTCCTTAGCCAGCTTATCGACGTATTCACGTCTTCCGTCCATCTTCTCAGTGTTCATGTATCTCGGGCATTCGCCTCTGTACATGTACTGTCTGCAGATCTGAGTCAGAGCATCCTCGTCGTCAGTGAGCTCGATCGGATCTCTGCCAGGCAGTGAGCCGTAGCAGAATCTGTCAGCACATACGAATGCTCCGCTGTCCTCGATAAGCTTGATGAAGTCTGTATCATCGACTTCGGATCCTACAACGAGAACTCTTGCCTTGAACCATGGCTTGTCGTCAGGTTCTCTTGTCTTCAGTTCCTCAAGTGTCTCCTCGAGCTTGTCAACGATGAGATACTTAGGAGCTACGTATGAAGCAAGGCAAAGCACGTTGTACTCATATCCTGTGATCGTCGGTTTGTCGAGCTTGCGGAAGTCTCCGATCTGTCTCAGGAGTTCGCAGATGTGATTATGCTCTGCGACTGCCTTGCGGATAGCTTCATCGCTTACATCGATGCCGTACTTCTCAGCCAGTGGCTTGAGAATGTGATTCTTGCACTGAAGCACATAGAGGTTGAGGCCGTTGTAGTCAGCCTTCATAGGAATCTCCATGTAGTCCCAGAAGAAGTTTTCCTTATCCTTGCCGGCAGCGTTGAGAAGTTCCATGTTCTCAACGCATCTGTTGAGCATGGTGCATCCGTCAGGTGTTACCATACCGTCAAGGAAGTTGTATCCTCCCTCAAGAGCTCTCTCAAGGATAGCTCTCGAATATTCGCAGAGAAAGCTTGTAAGGTAATATGTTCCTACATCTATGGAACCTGTTCTCGGTGCACGAAGCCTTGCCGAGAAGCATCCCGGCAGATTGAGAAGCGGTTCAGGTACGTTTTCGCACATATAGCCTATACACTTCTTGCCTTCCTCCTGGGCCTGTCTGATGAGGTCATTGTGTGCCTCCTGCAGCAGGTCTTCGAAGTAAATCAAATGTTTAAGGTCTTTCACAGTATCCCTCCTGTGTTTATCAGTCCTGTCTGTAAAACCAAGCTCAGTGTATTACCACAGCTTAGCCACTACATCAGCAACAGCCTTGCCCTGCTCGCCGTTCAGCTTGCATCTGAGCTGTCTCTTGACTTCACCGATAAGCAGTTCTTCCGACTTGCCTTCTGCTATTGCAGCAAGGATCATCTCTTCTGCTTCTTTGCTGACCTTGCCGTCAGCTGAAATTCCGTTGTAAATTCGGAGCTGTTCTTCTTTAGTGAATTCTTTCATTGGTAATTCCTCCCTCGCCTGTTATTGCATGAAACGGATCCGCAGCCGTGCAGCCTGTCTCGGTGAACGGCTGCGGTTTCATTTTGATGACTCATCTGCAAGCAATTACTTGCTGCTCTTCTTGACTTCGGCTTCGAGCACCTTTTCAAGTCTCTCTTTTGCCTTTGCATCGAGAGCCCCGTCGTCACCTGCAAAAAAGGCTTCAAGGTCAGGGAGTCTGACGCCGGCTTTGTAGTTCATCTTGAACATCTCAACACCGAGTGACTCCTTAATATTTCTCATTTCCTGATTGGTCATTTGAACCTCCTGTATTTAAGCAGTTATCACTGAGGCCTGTATTCGTCTGATGCTTCAAGCTTCCCTCCGGCCCCGTCTGATGGTTTTGCACCTGAGTCTGCATCAGCCTCCGCATCAACATCCTCTACCTCGACTTCCTTGATCATCATCTCATTGCCGCGAAGCAGCCATGTATTGCCGCTTCCGCAGTGAGGACATGTCTTGCCGTACTGTACGGTGGAATACGTGATCTTGCAGTCATCACACCATGTAACGGCAGGGATCTCTTCAGTCTTCAGTTCAGCGCCCTCAAACATCGGGAATTTCTTGGTATACCAGAGCCAGTAATCGTGCAGATATGACGTTACTATGCCGGATACTTCCCCGAACTGGAGAGTAACAGAATGTATCTTCTTTATGTTCTGCTCCTCAGCGATCTTGCTTACCTGTTCAACTACATAATTAACAAGTCCTAATTCGTGCATATGCTTAAAATGTCCTTATTACTTGCCAGCTACTTTCTTCTTGATGATGCCTGCTACACGGCTCGGGATGTGCTTGCCCATTCCGAGGAACTTCTGCTCTGCAGGGATCATGTTGGAGTACTTGTCTCCATCAGGCAGACGGAACAGATGGATAGCATCGAACTTGCACTGTACAGTACACATGCCGCAGCCGATACACTTGTTGGTATCTACTACGCTGCGTCCGCACTTGAGGCATCTCTCTGCTTCCTTCTTGATCTGCTCTTCGCTGAACTGCCTGATTTCGTAATCCATCGTGAGCTTCTTGCTCTCGTCGATCTCTCTGATCTGGCGAGGAGGTCTCTTGAAGTCTGCAGGTGGGATAACGATGTCATCCTTGTCGAGCATTGCGAACTGACGTGTATTCCTGTGGATCATCAGATGCTGACCCTTATTGACGAATCTGTGCAGTGATACTGCGCCTTCACGGCCCATTGCGAGAGCGTCAACCACGAACTTCTGTCCGCTTACGCTGTCTCCGCCTGCAAAGATGTCAGGCTCTGCAGTCTGCAGTGTAGCAGGGTCTGCGATGATCATGCCTCTCGGGCTGAACTCTACCTTGGTTCCCTCGAACAGTGTGCCGTAGTCAGGCTTCTGACCGATGCTGAAGAGAACTGTTGAACATGCCTGCTCTGTTGTCTCATTGTCATCGAACTTAGGATCGAATCTTCCGTCAGCGTTCTTGACCTGTGTGCACTTATGGAACTTGATGCCTGCAACCTTGCCGTCCTTTGTAACGACTTCTGTCTGACCCCATCCGTCATGGATCACGATGCCCTCGTTCTCGAGGAATTCCTGATCCTCAGCGCCCATCGGCATCTCATCATATGATTCGAGGCAGTACAGGTGTACGTTCTTGGCGCCCTGTCTGATAGCTGTTCTTGCTACGTCAGCTCCGATGTTTCCGCCGCCGATGACTACTACATCGCCGGAGAGCTTCTTTGCTTTGCCCAGAGTCACGCTCTTGACATAGTCAACACCGCCGATAACTCCTTCAGCGTCATCGCCCGGGATTCCGAGTCTTCCGCATGCCTGGAGACCTGTTCCTACGAAGAAGCCCTTGAAGCCTTCTTCTCTCAGGGACTGGAATGTTACGTCCTTGCCGACCTCTACGCCGCATCTGATCTCAACGCCCATCTCCTTGAGGATGTCGATCTCAGCATTGACGACCTTCTTGTCGAGTCTGAAGTTAGGAATACCGAGTGTCATCATTCCGCCAGGCATCTCCTGCTTTTCGAATACTACAGGCTTGTAGCCCTCGATAGCGAGGAAGTATGCGCAGGAAAGTCCTGCAGGACCGGATCCGATGATACCGATTTTCTGGTCGAAGTGTTCTCTTGTTGTGGATACCATTGGCGGGATGTACTTGTGATCATCCTCAAGATCCTTGGCTGCGATGAAGGCCTTGATGTCATCGATAGCAAGAGCCTCATCAACAGTTCCTCTTGTACATTCAAGTTCGCAGTACTTGTGGCAGATAGCTCCGCATACTGCAGGGAACGGGTTGTCTCTCTTGATCAGCTCGAGAGCCTGTCTGTACTCGCCTCTGCTTGCCATGTCGATGTAGCCCTGGATAGCGATGTGGAGCGGGCATGCAGACTTACAAGGTGCAGTACCTGTAGGCCATGTCTGGATGACACCGTTCTCGTTCTTGTAGTTCCAGTTCCACTTATCTTCAGGCCAGAAGTTGCTGTCAGGCAGCTCCTGCTTAGGATATTCTACAGGGCCGCTCTTGGTGCACAGCTTCTGTCCAAGTCTGACAGCACCTGCAGGGCAGACCTCAACGCACTTGCCGCATGCAACGCACTTCTCAGGATCTACCTCTGAACGGTATGGAGAAGCGGACATGTTAGGTGTGTTGAAGAGCTGTGATGTACGGAGAGCGTTGCAGACACCTACAGCGCAGTTACAGATAGCGAAGATCTTGTTCTTTCCGTCGATATTTGTAACCTGATGTACATAGCCCTTTTCTTCAGCCTTTTCGAGGACTTCGATCGCTTCTTCATAAGTGATGTCATAGCCCATGCCTGTCTCACGGCAGTAGTCAGCGAAATCACCGAGTCCCATGCACCAGTACTGTGCGATGTCTCCGGAGCCCTCGCCTCTGATCGTCTGCTGCTTACGGCAGGAGCAGATTCCGAGTCCGATCTGTCCCTCATACTTCTTGAGCCAGTATGAAATGTGCTCGATGTCGAGCGACTCGCTCTCTGCAGGGATAGCCTTCTCTACAGGGATTACGTGCATTCCGATTCCGGATCCGCCAGGAGCTACCATCTGGGTGATACCTGCGAGCGGCAGATAAGTCATTCTTTCGAAGAAGTCTGCGATCTCAGGTGTCTCAGGGGAGATCTGGTCTCTCATTACCATGATCTCGGCACTTCCAGGTACGTACTGGTCGAGGACCCATCTTCTCTCATGATTAGGATTCTTGCCGTCAAGGTTCTCGTTGTGGAACTCTACAAGGCCATACTGGCATGCAGCCTCGAGGACTGTCTCCAGACGGGCATCGTCAAGTCCGCTCATCTTCTTAAGATCTGCGAAGAATCTAGGCTTACGCTTGCCCATCTTCAGGCAGACATCGAGAACATCTTCAGCAATGTCTTTGCCGTATCTTCTTACGACATACTGGTAACCGCAGTCCATGCCCCAGTACTCAGGAGAATCCTTGGAAGGCTTCTCGAGTCCGAGGAGGATTTCCTTACGGTCGGTGATGATCTTTATAAGCTTAAAGATCTTCTCATCGTGTGTCAGTGTTTTTGCCATATACTAACCACCTCTCCATTAAACATTTCAATATCTTCAATATTTGATTCCACGCGGCCATGCGCACTTCCTCATACTATTGACAGAATTTTATCATGACCAATTGGTAACTTTCAATAAATCAAACGCAAATCCGCCATATATTAAGAAGAAAAAACAAAACAGTACAGAGCCGGTCCCCCATTTTGACTGCAAAAGCGGAACTAATAGGTCAATGCATAGGAGCCGCTCTACATGTAGTGCCGCATCCCCCGCCGGGGCATATTTACAGCCTGCCGGAAGCAGGGCTTGACCTATACCCTGCAGGGGTATATAATCGCATTGCAGAGATACCCCATGAGGGTATACTGGCGTTCACTATAAACCATCATGAATCAAAGTATTAATACCGGTCATCTATGTTCACTGACGCCGGTTACTACAGACGCAGAAACGGAGTCATACACATGGCAGAGAAGAAAGAATGCTGCGCATGCAGCGAGAAGAGAAAAGAACGCAGTCCTGAAGAGTACAAGGATCTGATCAACAGACTGAGCCGCATAGAGGGACAGGTCCGCGGCATCAAGGCTATGGTCGAGAAAGGCGCATACTGCCCTGACATCCTCATCCAGACATCAGCAGTCAACGCGGCGCTCAACAGCTTCAGCAAGGTGCTCCTGTCCAACCACATCCGCACCTGTGTAAGAAACGACATACGCGAGGGCAATGATGAGGTCGTCGAAGAGCTCGTCACCACCCTTCAGAAGATGATGAAATAAACTGACTTGCTGTATCCAAGAGGTAGATAAAATGGAACAATACATAGTAACAGGAATGAGCTGCGCCGCATGTCAGGCCCGGGTGGAGAAAGCCGTCTCCAGAGTCCCGGGTGTCGATTCATGCTCGGTAAGCCTTCTCACCAACTCGATGGGAGTCGAAGGCAGCGCTGCTCCGGAAGAAATAATACGCGCGGTGACAGA
>CAMIWY010000040.1 GCA_946402595.1 uncultured Clostridia bacterium | reverse complement strand
CGTCAGGAAGCACATCGAGTTCATACCTGTCGAGAACTTCGAGGAAGTTATACCTGTAGTCATCAAGTAATAAACAGAAGCTGGACCTGTCACGCTGACAGGCGCACATATATAAATAATGAAGATAAACAATTCTGAACTTGAAACTGTTGCTGTAAAGCGCCCGCAGTATCCGCCTGAAGGGGTGGCGGAGATCGCTTTTGCAGGCCGGTCCAACGTAGGAAAGTCTTCGCTTCTTAACCTCATCACCGGGAGAAAGAGCCTCGCAAGAGTCTCCGGAAGCCCGGGCAAGACGAGGACGATCAACTTTTACCGCTGCAATGCGAAAAGTGATGACGGAGAGACGAAATACGACTTCCGCATCGTTGACCTGCCGGGTTATGGTTTTGCCAAAATCAGCAGAAGCGAAAGCGAGAAATGGGGTGCGATGATGGAGTCCTACCTTGAGAACAGAGCGGACCTCATCAAGGTCGTGCAGCTTGTGGACATACGGCACAAGCCGAGCGCCCAGGACGTGCAGATGTACGATTACCTCAGGTACTACGGGCTCGACGGTATCGTAGTCGCAACCAAGGCTGACAAGGTCAGCAGCAATGAAAGGGCTAAGAATATCAAAGAGATCAGAAAGACTCTTGATATGGGAAAGGGAGATGTCGTTATACCTGTCTCCGCACTGAAGAAGACGGGTGAGAAGGAGCTGCTCGCAGAGATAGAGAGACTGCTTGCGGCACGCATGGAAGGCTGATAAGGCCGTATGAATGAATCATAAGGAGCACGCAATGGCGGAAAAGAAACAGATCGGCAAGGTCCTGTTCTCACAGGAGGAAATCACAAGAAGAGCTAAAGAGATCGGTAAGCAGATCGACAAGGATTATGAGGGCGAAGAGGTTATTTTCCTCGGCACACTGAAGGGATCTGTTCCATGGCTTGTAGATATCATGAAGTACACCACTGTTGACTCAAAGGTTGACTTCATAACTGCCAGCAGCTATGGCTCATCAACGACAAGTTCCGGTGTAGTCAAGATCACATATGAGCCTCGCATCAACATGTACAACAAGCACGTGATCGTTGTAGAGGACATCATCGACACAGGCAATACACTCAAATACCTCACAGCCAAGCTCGAGGAGAGAGGACCTAAGTCGGTAAAGATCTGCACTATGCTCAACAAGGAGTCGAGAAGAGTGGCTGACCTCCATGCTGATTACGTAGGCTTCGAAGTCGAGGACCTCTTCGTCATCGGATACGGACTCGACTACGACCAGAAGTACAGAGGCCTTCCTTATGTAAGCTACCTCGATGAGACTGATGTAGAGTCACTGTAATCTGAAAGGAAGCAGTATTTTGCCTATAGAACATAAACTCGCAAATGAAGAACTTGCAGAACTGCTTCAGTCAGATGTAAAAAAAGACCTTCATCTGCACACGTACTACTCCGATGGGGCGCTTTCACCTGAAGAGGTGACTGACAGATGGGCTTCAGAGGGATATAAGCTGATTGCTGTCACCGATCATGATGGTATAGAAGGATCCCTTGTTGCTCTTGAGTATGCAGCAGACAAGGACATAACGGTAGTTCCCGGGATAGAGTTTGATTCGGTGGATCCTCTCGGAAGGGATCTTCACATCCTCGGATACGGATTCGATCCGGAATGTCCAGAGCTGAAAGAGGCGCTGGACGGCATACTTCTGGAAAGAGCGGCGAGAAATGACACCATGCTGGCAGAACTCAATAAAATGGGATACAGCATCACTCTCGATGATATAATGAAGGTGAATGATGGTCGCTTTATAGGAAAGCCTACATTTGCTACTGTTATGGTAAGAAAGGGTTATCTGGCAAGCAACCAGGAGGCGTTCAACACAGTATTCAGAGAGCCTTCGATGAGAAGGATCCGCAAGAAGACTCTGTCCTCGGAGGAAGTGGTGGATCTCATCCATAAGGCCGGCGGCCTTGCTGTGATGGCACATCCTATGGAGCAGAGACATCTGGATGAGCCATACAACCTGTTCAGAGAGAGGCTTCGCATCATCCTGGAGAGGATGAGGGAATACGGGATAGACGGCATCGAATGCTGGCATCCGTCTGCTGATGATGTACAGGCTGAAGCTCTGAGAGAATATGCTGTTAAACACGGCCTGGTGATAACAAGAGGTTCGGATTTCCATTCGGATCATCTGAACAGGGACTTCTCAAGGTATCACAGACCTTAGGAGCAGGGTGATGGATAGCAGGAAAACTTACAGAGATGCGCCGGGGAGCGACTTAAAGCTCCCGAAAGAGGTGTATCACAGATGCCTGTGGATCGTCAGGGATTGCGGAAGGCTCGAAAGACTCGCTTCCGTACTTGACGGATCAGGCAGGAGCACCTGGACGGAAGGTGCTGCAGAAGCTGCAGATGTTGTAACTGACGCTGCTGCACGACATGCAGCATATGAACTTGGCTGCATAGAACGCGCACTTGAAGGCGTACCTGAAGTTTACCGCGAAGGATTACTCGACAATATAATTGAAAAGAAGCCGTTCGGCGATTTTGCCCATCCGAATACATGGAAGCGCTGGAAGCTTGTCTTTCTTCACGGGCTGGCAAAACAGCTGGACCTTATATAGCACAGGACGATCAGATGTCATACGAAGAGAAAACAATAAGTAGTGAGATAGTATATGAAGGACCGGTATTCAGGGTCAGAAAACATATCGTTGATACAGTGGGAGGAGAGTCTGTAAGGGATATAGTCGAACACTCAGGCGGCTCGATAATGGTCGCTGTTTCAGACGACGGAAAGATCCTGATGGAGCGCCAGTACCGCAAGGCTCTTGAATCCGACTTCATGGAGCTTCCTGCGGGCAAGGCTGATCCGGGAGAAGAGCCGGTCATCACAGCGACAAGGGAACTGGCCGAGGAGACCGGATACCACGCTGCGGATGTAAGACATCTCATTTCCTTCTATCCGACATGCGGATACTCAAACGAGCATCTTCATATATACATTTGCAAAGACCTGACGAAGGGTGAGCAGCACCTCGACAGGGACGAATGCATCGATCTCGAATGGATCGATGCTGACAGGATCATCGAACTCATCGCTGATGGAGTGATCCAGGACGCCAAAACAATAATCGGTATATTATTTGCCAGGCAGGCAGGGGAGATATGATATGCGTGATTATATCGAATACATGAAAAACGAAAAGCGTAAAGCTGAAAACACTCTCGTAGCTTATGAGAGAGACCTTAAGGCATTTGAGAAATTCCTTGCCGGAAGAGGCGTTGGAAGTCTTACCGAATGCACTGACAGCGATGCGGTGGCATATGTGCTTGAACTCAACAGGGACAACAAGTCCAAGCCGACCATCAACCGCAAGATATCCGCTATCAGGAACTACTACGAATTCGAGATCCAGAAGGGGCTCAGGACAGGCAATCCTTTCACAAGAGTACGCTCTGCGAAGGGTGACAAGAGACAGATCGAGTATCTCACAGTAGAGGAGATCGAGCAGCTTCTTGCACTGCCTGACGATTCCTCCAAGGGCATAAGAGACAGAGCCCTGCTCGAGTTCATGTACGGGACCGGCGCCAGAGTAACAGAGGTCGTAAGACTCAGATTCAGCGATGTCAACCTCAGAATGAGCTTTGTCACTCTGAGAGACTCCAACGACGAAAGCCGTATCGTACCTCTCGGAAGATACGCACGAGCTGCAATGACCGAGTACTTCGATAAGGCATATGATGATCTCAGAGGCAGGGAACGCGATGAAGACGATTATGTATTCATCAACCTCAGAGGAGATGCGCTGACAAGACAGGGCATATGGAAGATCCTCAAGGACTACGGCAGCGAGATAGGCATCGGCGACAGAATGACACCGCTGATCCTGAGAGACAGTTTTGCCGTACACATCCTTCAGAACGGCGGCGACCTCAAGACCCTGCAGGAGCTGATGGGGTTCGAAGACATGTCAGTCGGCATAGCATACCTGTCAGTCACAGACATCCACGTCAAGGACGTCTTCAACCGCACACACCCGAGAGCATAATGTGACATTGGGGACGGTTCTGACTGTCATCTTTTGCATGAGACGACTTATTTTGCAGAAAAAATAATGAAAAAATGCTTGAATTTGCATTATGCGTGTGATAATCTAATCAGGCTGTGCGGCTGGCCGGCGTAGTGCGCAATGCATGTGGCGAGCACGGTCTGACAGCTGAATGTTATTACGGGCGGTCCTCTGGGGCAGACGATGATCGGTCTGTATTCCTCAAGAACGTCATGAGAGGAAGGAGAGAATAACGTGAATATTTTAGACCAGATCACAATGGATTACAAAAGGGATGACATCCCACAGTTCAACGTTGGTGACACACTGCGTGTACACGTAAAGATCGTCGAGGGCCAGAGAGAAAGAATCCAGGTATTCGAGGGTTACGTACTTAAGAGACAGCACGGCGGAGTCAATGAGACTTTCACAGTAAGAAAGCTGTCAAACGGAATCGGCGTAGAGAAGACATTCCCGCTCCACTCACCAAGAATCGAGAAGATCGAGGTAGTCAAGAAGGGTAAAGTCAGAAGAGCTAAGCTCAACTACATGCGTCAGAGAACCGGTAAAGCTGCAAGAATCAAGAGCGCTGAATAATAGTAATCTCAATGCATACCATGGAAATCCTCCAGGGTATGCATTTTTCTTTACTGAAGAACGGAAGACAAAATGATAGATAACATAAACTGGTATCCGGGGCACATGAAGAAGACCCGGGAGCTGATAAAGGAAAACCTCAAAGCTGTAGATGCGGTCATTGAGATCATCGACAGCCGTATTCCTGTGTCCAGCCGCAACCCTGTCATTGCCGAACTCATCGGAAACAAGAGAAGATTCGTCGTGCTCGGCAAGTCCGACCTGGCAGACCCTGATGAGACGGCAAAGTGGAGAGACAGGATAGCGAAGGAGGAGGGCGTTGTACGGGCAATGGATCTCAACCTTCAGTCGGGTGAGAACATCAAGAAGCTGCTGAAGGCGCTGGAAGAAGAGGAGACTCTGAGAAATGCGGAGAAGTCGGTCAAAAGGCCGCTTCGAATCATGATAGTCGGAGTTCCTAACGTCGGAAAGTCATCGCTGATCAACCGTCTGACGGGCAAAAGGTCGGCACTTACCGGCGACAGGCCGGGTGTGACCAAGGGCAAGCAGTGGCTGACCCTCAGCAACGGAATGCAGCTTCTGGATACGCCGGGCATCCTGTGGCCAAAGTTCGAAGACCCGGACGTAGGACTCAATCTGGCTTTCTGCGGCAGCATAAAGGATGATATACTCGGAGTACAGGATCTCGGTTTTGAACTGATCAGAGTTCTTGGAGAGAGATATCCTGATATGCTGCAGGAAAGATATAAGCTTGATGAAGTATCTGAGCAGGCTATAGAGAACATGGATAACATAGCTCTCAAGAGAGGGTTTATAATGTCAGGAAAGCGCATAGACTATGAGCGCACCGGACGAACAGTACTGGATGAATTCAGGGGCGGAAAGATAGGCAGGATCACGCTGGAGCAGGCATAAGATGACTAAAGCGGAAAGACTGGAAAGGGATATCAGGAAGCTGGCTGAGATGAAGGCTCATGAGGATGAACTGAGGTCTCAGGGGCACAGGTATATAGCCGGCATAGATGAGGTGGGCAGAGGCCCGCTTGCCGGGCCGGTTTATGCTGCGTGCGTTGTTCTGCCTGACGACTGGGATATTCCGGGCGTCAATGACTCCAAGAAGCTCTCGGCAAAGAAGAGAGAGGAGCTCTCGGAGATCATAAAGAAGAAGGCTGTCGCTTACGGTATCGGCATCGCAGACAACACTGAGATCGATGACATCAATATTCTCGAGGCGACGAAGAATGCCATGAAGAGGGCGATTGAATCGTGCAATGGGAGGCTGCGGGAGCATGCAGGACCGGATGCCGGAATAGACATGCTTCTTATAGACGCTGTCAGACTCGATACAGGGATACAGATGGAGTCTATCATCAAGGGAGATGAGAAGAGCCTCAGCATCGCGGCTGCATCAATAGTAGCCAAGGTAGCAAGGGACAACTACATGACTGAGATGGATGAGGTGTATCCCGGTTATGACTTTGCCGGCAACAAGGGATACGGCACGGCAAAGCATTACGACGGACTCAGGTCTCTCGGATATACGCCTATCCACAGACGGTCGTTTTTAAAGAAGTTCGAAGAGGAAAAGGAATCCGGAAGAGCCGCATGGGGCGGCGCCGGAAAAGATGATAAAGGAACCGGCAGTATGGCAAAGAAGAAGGTATATGCTGTAAAAAAAGGACGCACTCCCGGCATCTACATGACATGGGATGACTGCAAGGCGCAGGTGGACGGATTCCCGGGCGCTGAATACAAGAGCTTTGCTGATCCGGGGGACGCTGCGGCTTATCTCGGGATAGCAGGCGGAGCCTCAGCTGAAGAGAGGTTCCCTGAAGGTGTCAGGGCATATGTAGACGGCAGCTTTGATGCTGCTTCGGACAGGTTTTCATGCGGTGTTGTCATGGTCAGGACTGATGCAGATGGCAATGTGAAAACAAGAGAGCTGAATCAGGCCTTTGACGATGCGGAAATGGCAAAGCAGAGAAACATTGCCGGTGAGATCATGGGAGCCAAGATGGCAGTGGACTTCTGCATGAGGCAGGGAATACCTGAGGTCGAGATATATCATGACTACGAAGGTGTCGGTAAGTGGGCTGACGGTCTGTGGAAGGCCAACAACCCTATGACACAGGCATATGCCCGTTTTATAGAGAAGGCCCGCACCGGCATGAAAATCACTTTTGTCAAAGTCGCAGCCCACGCAGGCAACAAGTATAACGAGAGGGCTGACAAGCTTGCTAAAGAAGCACTTGGCATCTGAATCCGGTAAAACTTGGGTGTTGAACTCACAACCACTATATGTTACAATCTCGGTTGTAGCGGTCTATTAGCTCAGTTGGGAGAGCGACAGGGTGACAACCTGTAGGTCATTGGTTCAAGTCCAATATAGGCCACCAGGGCAGAGGAGCCGTAAAGGGCTCCTCTTATTCTTTGCGCTTATGCGTTTTCTTTTTTTGTATATATAACCCGTAACAGGGTGTTCTTAGTAATAGATGACTTCAGAGAGAGGAAAATATGAAACTTAAAGTAACAAGAAAGGCTGTTTTTGAACTCGGACAGATGTTAGTCGGAAATGCGATCTGCGCATTCTCGATGGCATGCTTTGCGCTGCCGTACAACATGGTGGTAAGCGGAGTCAGCGGGATAGGAAGAATGCTGAAAGAGAGCATGGGTATAAGTGTTGCAGTATCAGTCGCTGTAATAAACATTGCCTTCTTTCTGCTGGGAGCTGCAATGCTCGGAAAGAAGTTCGCAGCTTCGACTGCGATCGGAACCTTCGCATATCCTTTTTTCCTTGGCGTATTCCAGCATATAGAAGTCCTGCAGCATCTTGTCGATGATCCACTTCTTGCGGCGATATGCGCCGGAGTGCTCGATGGTGTGGGACTCGGACTGGTAATAAGGATCGGAGGATCGACGGGCGGCATAGACATTCCTGCGATCATTCTCAACCGTAAGTTCAGCCTGAAGACAGGAACCGTAATGTCCGCTTTTGACATCCTTATTTTCCTCATCCAGATCCCTGTTACGAATACGAACGGAATCATCCTCGGCATTCTGTATGCTCTCATATACAGCGTTGTAATGAACAGGATGATAGTGATGGAGCAGGGCGGGATCCAGATGATGATATGGACGGATCATCTCAAAGAGGTCAACGAGAAACTGCTGAGTATCGATATGGGAACTACGCTCCTCAAGGCAAAAGGCGGATATATGCGCGAGGACAAGTATGTTATTTACTGTGCTGCCAGCAACCGGTATCTGAACAAAATCAAAAGAGCTGTACTGGATATAGATCCTAAAGCATTCATCACAATCACCAGCATGAGTGAGATCAACGGGAACGGCTTCACCTGGACGTTCAGGGATGAAACATATGAACCTGTCATGAAGGACAGAATAGACGGGCACAGTCTCTCTGCTGCAGACTGACCTGCAGCAGTTCTTTCCGGAACCGGAGCCTGATGATCTGGACATAACACCTGTTATTTGTCATCTTGAGACAAATAATCACAAAGTATACATGTATATATTGTGGCTTCATACATAAAAATCCGTAAATTTCCTGAAATAGTGAATTAATTGGCGAACAAGGGTTGAATCTTGTTCACACCGGGTCTACGATACTAAGGTCGTCTGCAGAAGCAGGCGGCCTTTTTCACTTCAACGGTACAGGCTGAGGTGTAAAAAAATGACACAGATCACAGAATACACAGGAGCGTACAGGTCATGAGCAGGTTATTAGAGGACAGGAAGTTACTTTCAGAAGTAGTACAGATGGTCGCAGGCAACATCATCTGCGCATTTGCACTCGGATGTTTTGCACTGCCGTTCGGAATGGTTGTAAGCGGCATGAGCGGTATAGGAAGGATGGTCAACTTCTATACGGGGATCAGTGTGTCCCTGGTAGTAGGAGCGTGCAACTTCGTACTGTTTATCATCGGATGGATAATGCTCGGGCACAAGTTCGCAGCATCGGTAGCCATCGGAACATTCGTATATCCTACTTTTCTCGGAATATTCCAGAGCATAGAGCCGCTCCAGCATCTTGTTGATGATCCGCTCCTTGCAGCGATCTGTGCAGGTGTCCTGAACGGGATAGGACTTGGCCTGGTCATCAGAGTCGGAGGTTCAACAGGCGGAACTGATATCCCGCCGATCATCCTGAACCGCAAGTTAGGCTGGAAGGTAGCACCGATGCTGTACGCCCTGGATGTCGCAGTATTCATACTTCAGATACCTGTGACCGATACCAACGGTGTCATACTCGGCATACTTTACGCACTGATCTACAGTGTTGTCATGAACAAGCTGATCGTCATGGAACAGGGCGGTGTACAG
>CAMIWY010000039.1 GCA_946402595.1 uncultured Clostridia bacterium | reverse complement strand
ATTTGCTCAAAAATGAATCTGGTGATTCCTTCACATAGCTAAATTATAGCAACTACATTAATGATGATTGTGCCTTTCGATGTATTTTTTAGTCAATTTCATCTTTATCCGGTCTGTTAGCCGCTATGCAAAGGGGAGCACCTCTGATTGGAGGTGCTCCCTGATGCTTTGCATGTGCATTATGTATTGATTTGCACCTGTTGCTGCCTCATTCGCGGCATATTTTCTCAAACATTTTGTCCAGAAGCTCTTCTTTGACCCCTGTCTCTGCAGTGATCTCATCGAGAAGCAGGAGCATGCCTGCTACGGAGATCTGCTCGTCTATTTCCTTGCGTTCTGCCCGCAGCTCTTCGAGGCGGGATCTGAGTACAGCTTCGTCCATTTTGTCCACCTTCTCCAGCACAACTGCTATGCTTTCAACCGGTATCCCTATGCTCCTCAGGAGCAGTATTCTCTTGGCCCTTCTTACTGCCGCGTCATCATACAGCCACTCTTTCCTGCCCTCTGAGCTGCGAACTGTAGGATGGAGCAGTCCTTTGCTGTCGTAGTATCTAAGTGCATTCACTGTAATCCCAGTGATTTCAGTGACTTCCCGGATCGTATTCAGTGACATTGCATACCTCTCTTTCCAACTATACATCTCGTTGTTACGACGAGGTCAATGCCATATTTAGAACACTTTGATTGCTGTAATTTTGCCTCCTTTCCGGCCAGGCACCTCGTCATAGGAACGTGTTCCTATAACAGGAGTTGTAATTTTTGCGAATTTGCCGGCCGCCGGGTGCGGCTCTTTCCGGCGCATGCAAAACGCCTCCCGAAGGAGGCGCCCGTAAAGTGCTTTTTCAGTTTTGCCCTATATCATTTTCTTCAGGTATTCAACGCTCTTCTCTGCCCAGTCCTCTTCTCTCCGCAGCGTCTCTTCGAGTGTTTCGCACGGCTCCATCCAGGACTCGAGGATGACGTTGAAGTCGCTGTCGGATCTTGCGCGGCACTCTTCGTAAAAGCTCTGCGCGTCCAGTCTTCCGGTCCCGAGGCATGCTCCGGTGACCTTAAGACCACCGCCGCCGTTATAGCGCTTGATCACATAGTCCTTCATGTGGAGGCAGATGCAGTACGGCGCCATGTATTTCAGCACCTCGCTGACCGTCTCCTCATGGGACAGGGAGTTGACCGAGTCGACTGTCAGGCGGACCTGCGGATGGCCGACTGTCTCCACCATTGCGGCATATTCCTGTGCGCTGAATCTGTCGTGGTTCTCTATTCCGAGGCAAACGCCGCTTTCCTCCAGCTTCGGAACTGCGTCCGAAAGTATGCGGCAAAACTCTTCGAGGTCAGGCTGAAAATCCGGCCCGTCTGTGATGACGCGCAGGACACGTGCGCCAATTCTCTTTGAGATGTCTATATACTCCGCCAGCCTCTCCGGCGTGGCTTTGCGCATCCCGGCCTCGAGCTCGATACCGTGCTCCTCTGCATAGGTGCGGATCATGTCGAGTTCATCAGTGCTGCACTTCTCCAGCGGCATATTGTCGCCGAACTGGACGACCTGCACGCCAAGAGCGACTGCTTTGTCTATCAGTTCAAGCGGCGTCATGACCCGCTCCGGTTTGTGGTCGGGCCTCGTCCCGCATGCAAAGCAGTATGTGAATGAGCTGATTCCTATCCTGTGTTTCCCCTCCATCTCAAGTCCCTCCGATATTTGTTTCTATTGTGTTGTCCGTGAATTAAATCTTAATAACCCAGTTGAGCTTTCAATCCGTCCTGAAGGACTTTGGACAGGCTGAGGTTATTTCTCTTCGCCTCGATTGCAAGCCATTCAGGGATTGAAAGTGTTTTCTTAACAGCTTTCTGTATGTAACAGCTTCCAGAAGCAGCTTAGATTTCAGCTAATCAATTATAGCATCTTCAGGACACAAACGCGCGATAATGGTGTCTTCTAACTGTCTGTATACAGAAACATCATATGTGTCCGTAAGCGAAAAGGAGTTTTTTGAAATAGTGTACATTTTAAAAATATTTTGACGAAAAATGAACACAGATTGGAGGCTTTACTAGTTTGAATGAGCCTAACAGTTGAAAATGCAGCCAACCAGTTCGGAGCTTGTCTTTCATTCGCACACATATGTCTGCGAGCGCAAGCAATACGCTCGTAAAAGGGCCTCGTCCGGAGCGAATCCACATTTTGCGCAACACTTCGTGTTCATTTTTTCAAATTATTTTGCAGAAATGAACACAAAGTCGAAAAACTCGATCAGCTTCAGAATCAGTTTGCAGCGCTTTCTTCTTTTTCCCTCTTCTGACATTACTGCCCCCGCTGCCTCCTATTTTAAAGTTGGCTTAAGGTGATATTGGGATAATTCAGATGCAATATACAAGGCAATGGAAAGGAGGCACTGTATTATGGCAAACAAGAAGAACTCGAAGAAGAATTCAAAGAAGAAAAATACTCCTGTGGTCAAGGAAATCAAGGAGCAGAAAATACAGGAGCAGGCTGCTGAGGTAATCGAAGAGAAAGCTGCTGAGGTTACAAAGGACACTGTTGTCCTGGAGCCTGCTGAAGTCATTGAGGAGGCCGCTGAGATCACTGAGGTCGAAGTGCCTGAGTCAGTGGTAGAAGATGCTGCTCCTGAAGAGGTGATTGAGGTATCAGAACCTGAGGTCATTGAGCCGGTATCCGGGGCAGCAGATGAGTCTCCAGCTGAAGAAGCTATAGCAGCGGAGCCTGTGGAAGAAACTGCACCTGAAGTTGAGGAGCCTGCAGAAGTTACCGACTTTACGCTTGTCATGGATCCTGTCGCTCCTGAGAATGATGCGCAGACAGCAGCACCGAAGGATGACAGCAATTTTGCCGATGCCGGTCAGGAGCAGGTATCACCGGAGGAGGAAAAGCTTGCGGCTGAGTATGCTGCTGCAAGAGCTGAAGGTCCGGCTGCTTCCACCGCTATCACACCGATAGTTCCTGTTACCGGATACGGCGACGATTCGAAGACCGTGGAATTCGAAGCGCCTAAAGCCGCTAAGGAGCCTAAGGAGAGCAAGCTGAAAGGCTTTTTCGACAAGCCGGTCAGCAGGAAGTTCCTCGCAGGCGCACTTGGCCTGGCTCTTGTACTCAACGGCCTGATCGCAGCAGGCATCATGGCGCTTTTCGCAAACGACCTTGAGGATGATATATCCGCAGTGAAGAAGTCCGTGAAAGAGCTTGAGGAGAACTCCGGCAACATGGGCGGCGGCCCGAGCATGGGCATGACTCCGCCGGACTGGAACAGTGACAATGGCAACGGAAATGGTTTCTACGGCCGCGATGACAGCGATTCCGGTGATTACTGGGATGACGACTGGGACGATGATGACTGGGGCAGCTCGGCTCCGGGAAATCAGCAGAACGGCGACCAGAACAGCCAGCCAAACAATGGACAGCAGAGTCAGCAGAATTCCGGCAATGTATCTATAGGCATAGTCATCAGAGACAATAACGGCGTGTACATCTCGCAGGTCACCGGCAGCAATGCCAAGAAGGCTGGTTTCCAGGAAGGTGACAAGATCATTGAGTTCGACGGGGATGACATCGAGGACAGCAACGAGCTCATCGAGGAAGTGCAGGAGCACAAGGCCGGCGACAAAGTTACAGTAGTCATTGAGCGTAATGGCAAGCAGCAGAAGATCACGACGACTTTAGAGTAGTCCCGTAGGCGGTCTGCCGAGAGTGGCACTGATGCGTTTTGCACCAAAACATGAGATATGCATCAGATCTTAAACAACTGACAGCTTCCGGAGTTGTGATAATTGATGCGTTTTGCACCAAAGCATGAGATATGCATCAGATTTAGACCGGCTGACAGCTTTCGGAGGTGTGGTTGTTGATGCGTTCTGCGTCAAAACATGAAATATGCATCAGAATAGATAAAAAGTACCCGCTGCAAGTTCACTGCATATGAACTACAGCGGGTTTTTTTAGTGTTAGGCATTTTTGCTGCACTCTGTGTAGACCATTGCGATGCGGGCGGCCATCTCTTTGCTGAAGGTGACGGTCCAGCCGTTTTGCGCGAGAAATGACAGGTATTCACCGGCGGTCCACTGGTGCTCGAATCTGACGCCTGCTATCTGCAGGATGCCTGACCATATGCGGCTGAGGGCTGTGCCCTTGTGCTCCACGAAGTTAGGTGCGATCAGGAGGCCGCCCGGTCTCAGGACGCGGTCGATCTCAGCCAGCACTTTCTCCGGGTCGGGAACTATGTGGAGCGCGTTGGCTATGATGACTGCATCAAAGGAGTCGTCTTCATATGGCAGATCCATTGCGTCGGCGACCTCGAACGTGAGGTTGGCCGGGTTGTAACCTTTCTTCGCGACCGCTATCATGCCGTCCGAGTAGTCCGTGGCCACTATCCTCTTCGCAGCGTATGCGATGTGCTTGGCGAGGAGTCCCGGGCCGGTCGCGATCTCCAGGACTTCTTTACCCCTGATCACTTCAGGGATCCTCTGATACATGAATTCATATATATGCTGGTCGGACTTCATTGCGCGCTTGTATATCGGCGCGTAGAGGTCCCATATCTTTTTATTCATAACACCGCCTTCTTTCTTGTCAGTACTTGTGACCGGGTAGCTCGCGTTCCTGGAATCGGTCTTTCCATGCGAGCTTAGAGCACCGTTCATGGTTGCAGTGAAAATGCGGTAGAAGTCGTCCGGGTACACCATGACAAGCTCTCCGTGCTCGTATCCCGGGATCTCTGTGAAGGTGACATTGCTGAGATAGTCCTTCAGGAAATCCATGTCCTCCTTGCGGGCTTTGGCCTCCTTCTCGGCGTACCAGTAGGTGATCTCTGTATCCAGAGCAGGTGCGGGATGCGGCAGTTCATAGTTATTGGCCGACCAGAAGTCGTTGTAGATCGAGCGGGCCTTGTAGGTATTCCGGTAAAAATCCATGAGAGCATCGTACTCGGCTGCAGGGTCGTGGCCCGCGGGTGTGTACTTTTCGGGCGGTGCGACCTTCTCGAGGAGTTTTCTGCTCCTTGTCATCGGCCAGGCCAGGGCAAAATCTCTTACGGATATCAGGCGGCAGATCCACGCGGGATACGGATAAGGCGTGATGCCACCGTCTATTACGGCTTTGTCCACTTTGATGCCTGAGGTCGTCAGGAATCTCAGCAGTATGGCGCCGCCCATCGAAAGTCCGTAGGCTGCATCGAGGTGAGTCACTCCCTTCCTGCCGAGCGCGAAGTCTATGTCTGCCGCAGTCCTTTCTACCGAAGTAAAGCTCCTGACAGATGCTCCTGCCGAGGATCCGCCAGCCTGCGAACTGCCTGCATAAGAGCCGCCTGCCGAGTGTCCGTCTGCGACAGCTGCGTATACGTGGTAGTCGCGGGCCAGAAGTTCGATCACCGGCATGAATGCCCAGTCCGGTTCGAGTGCAGCTGTCGCTATGAGCAGCATGCTCTTCTCATTTTCAGTTCCGAATTCATTTATTTTCATTATCTTTTCACTGTTTCCTTTATAGTCTTTTCGCTTATCGCATTTATCAGCGGCATTGGCTATGTGCGCAGTAAAAACGCATCGCCAATTCGGTTAAGTATATTTAACTATTCAGATTCTAACACCCTTTCAATCGCGAACAAAGTGGTTGAGCGAAAATAATTAGTTATGACTAACTTTTTCGCAATTCCTATTGACTTTCCGCTCTTGGTGAATTATCTTAAGTCTTGGTTAGAGACGACTAACCAAATCTGAAAACTATCTATTCTGGAGAAAACACATGCTTGAGAACTATCTTATAGACTGCTGCGCGCCGACTCTGGCATCGCTCAAATCCGGCAGCCTGTTCAACTGCAAGTGCCCTGAGGGTGCGTGCATCGAAGAAATCGTTGACAGATGGAATGCGGGTTTCAGTGAACTCGGGATCACTATGTGCATTCTGCGCAGAACTGAGAAGACTGCTCTCATATATGTGTACCGCGGCACCTCCCTCGCACGCACCCTGAAGGACCCGGAAGTGCAGGCTTTTCTCGGCGCGTACGGCTATGAGAGCTGCAGCTGCTGCGACGGATGCAGCACGGCTGAGTGCTCTATCACGAGTTGCCTCGAGCACCTCAGGGACAGAATCGCTATGTCGAATACCAGTGAAAACATGGGTGCTGGATCCGGCGGGAATGGTTATGAAGCAGCCTGCGGAAGCAATACAAACTGCGATATGAAGTTCCCGCACGAGATCGGCGTTTTCCTCGGATACCCTCTTCAGGACGTCAAGGGTTTTATCGAGAACAACGGCCGCAACTCGAAGTACACGGGCCTGTGGAAAGTGTATGGTGACAAAGCCGCTTCGATCAGGATGTTTGAGAAGTACAGGAAGTGTTTCAGCGTGTACAGCGACCTGTGGAGAAGCGGAAGGCGCGATATCTTCCAGCTGACGGTTGCAGGTTAACAGGTGCACGGGTGCGGCCGGCGTTTTGCCCGACTGCTGTGCATCTTACGAATAAGGCATCACCCGGGGTGCCGCAATGACGGGCGGCCCGGTTTTGCAACCAAATATACGTGTATAAGAAAGGAAAGATGAAATGAGTAAAGTAGCAGTAGTTTACTGGTCAGCTACAGGTAACACTGAGGCTATGGCTGACGCTGTTGTTGAAGGCGCTAAGAAGGCAGGAGCTGAGGTAAGCAAGCTCACTTCGGCTGAGTTCGGTCCGGCTGATGTTGCAGGATTCGACGGAATCGCTTTCGGATGCCCGGCAATGGGTGCTGAGGTCCTTGAGGAGGACGAGTTCCAGCCAATGTGGGACGATGTCAAGGGCAAGCTCGGCGGCAAGAAGGTAGGCCTCTTCGGCTCTTACGGCTGGGGCGGCGGCGAATGGATGAACAGCTGGGCTGACGATGCCAGAATGTCAGGCGTTGCGCTCGCAGCTGATCCGGTGATGGCTAACGAGGCTCCTGATGATGAGGCTGTTGCAGCCTGCGAAGCACTCGGAGCAGCACTTGCATAGTTTGTAATTAATAAGGCTAATTATGACAAAAGGGACGGTTCTCGCTGACATCAATGAGAACCGTCCTTTTTTCACTTTTTTGTCTGCATGTTGTAAGCTTTTACCAGAGCCTCGAAATCGTTCAGGAAGTTATCCTCGCTCCAGTGGTTGATCTTGAGGAATGCACCTTTGCTGCCGCCTGATGCTGTTGCCACGATCCTGACGCCTTCGCTGTACTCGATCATGAATACGCTCAGGCTTACCCTGTTCTCGCCCATGACCGCATAACGCTCGTAAGTGCATACTTTGTACTTGACCCCGTCTGCAGATCCTGAGACCTGATCTTCAAGAGTCGCAGTTGTACCAAGCTTCACTGTGTAGCGGTCGAGGTACTTCCAGAAGCTGTCAATAGTTCCCGGAACTACAGCTGTGAATTTTGCCATGTGATCCCCTCCTGGTTAGCTGAAACCATCTACGATATCTGTATCTATGTTATCTCTATCCAGGCGCTCTTTTCAAGCTGCAGTTTACGGTCAGAACTCTTCTATGTGGTTCCTGGCATACTGCATGAGTCTCAGGTCGAGCGGCTCCTTCTCGTAGAGCTTCTCGAACTTCTTCTGGAAGTCGTCGAACGGATACATCTTCTTCCGCTCCTCATAATCCCAGGAGTTGTCTATGGCCAAAGCGCTGAGGTCATTAAGGTCTATGCCGTTTGTCGAAGTGAAACGGTGCAGAAGGTCGGCATGTCTTGAGGCGTGGATCTCTTTCAGTGCATCGAGGATGTACGGCGCGGCTGATCTGCCCGGCCCTACCAGGAACCTGCACAGCCCGTCCGTGCTGACCTCCGCCTCATACAGGGAGACGATATAGAAAGTGCGTTTTGCCCCCTTGAAGAGTTCAATACACTGCGGCACTTCACGACGCCCAGCTTCTTTCATCATCCGCGCCGAGACCGCGTCGCGCAACTCGATATTCCCGAGGCGCATCAGCTCGTCAGAACTCATAGCTATATATTTCTTGTCCTTATTCAGGCCTGCGAACAGTTTGCCGATTCCCATTTTGCTCACTCCTGTCTGCTCATTTGCTATCTGTATGTTAGAGATTTCTAACCGATTTGTCAAATGCGCCTGCTCGGGAGGAGCTTGAAGGCCATACGCTTTGTCAAATGCGCCTGCACGGGAGCCCTTGCTGATGCGGTCCGGTGTCCAGTCGTCGCCGCTCTCGATACCGAGCGATATCTCCCTGAGGCCGAGCTCCTTTAATGTGCATTTCAAAAGGCAGCCCCAGCTGCCTTTTCTGATGCGAATCATTTAGTTAGTATGACAAAGAGAACCGTCCCCGTTGTCACATTATTTGGTCAGCGACTTGACCACGTCCTTGTAGCCGCCTACATCGGCTCCGACGAACGGGTCGTGAAGGAAGTGCCCGTTACTGTCGACGAACAGGGTCGTCGGATACATCCTGACTTTGTTCATGAATTCTGCGAGTTCGCCGGCTGCGATCACGTTCGTGAACTTCACGCCCGAGTCGGCGACTATCTTCTGAGCCACCGCGTATTCAGCGTCTGAAGTCTCGAAGACATCTCCGACGAGGCCGATGATCTGGACGTTATCCTGCAGCTCCGCATCCCACTCCGCCAGAGCCGGCATTTCATCCTTGCACGGGCCGCAGAATGTGCCCCAGATGTTGACGACCGTTATATCCGCGTTGGCGAAAACCGAGCTGTCAACCTCATTGCCCTCAAGGTCATACGAAGTGAAAGCCGGTATCGAGTCGGTCCCGTCCGATGAGCCGAAGATCCCGCATGCGCTCAGAGCCGCGGTCATTACTATCATTGTCAGAATCAGGGCAAAATGTTTTTTCATAATGCGCCCTCCTGCTAGTCATCTTCCTCAAAGAAGTAGTAATCGATATCTCTACGCTTCACGTTCTTGTAGCAGATGCTGATGTAGTGCTGCAGGATGTCGCGCGCCTTCTTTTCGGTCGGGATCAGGCTGATGTCTTTCTCGTTTTTAGGCAGGTCAAGTGAGAAGTACAGGACGCCCTTCTCGCCTGTCACTACTTTCTTCCCCCCGAACTCAAGC
>CAMIWY010000038.1 GCA_946402595.1 uncultured Clostridia bacterium | reverse complement strand
AGACTGTATTATCGAAGGTTTATGCGCCCTGCTCTGCGCTCTGTTCGGTCTGCTGCGGATAGTAGGAATCGATCTGCTCACATTCCTCTACTGCATAGCATGCATAGCTGAACAGGCATGCTCCGAGCATCAGCATCATAACAAGCAATACGGTTACAACTCTTCTTGATATATAAAGTGCATTCTTCATGACTGTTACCTCCTTGTCCTCCTTTGTCATCCATAGGATAGCCCCGGAGGCAAAATGATTAAATGCTCATCATTCTTCCGTTGTCCGAATTTTGTGCACTTCTGAAGATTTACCTATTTTTAATTACTGTATCAGATATCGTGATGACCGATGCGATCACCAGAAGCACGATGCCTACGATGGTGTTCCAGTACACGGTCTCATGCAGGATTATGACTGCGAATACAGGTGCGATCGCAGGCTTGACGAAGAATGTGATTGAACCTGTCGAGGCATCTGAATATCTGATCGCCAGGAAGTAGAAGAGATAGCCGATACCTGTTACAACGATGCCGCAGTACAGTACGACCGCCAGGTTCTCAGCAAGTCCCGCCAGTACAGGGTGCCCTGTCACTGCAGTGAACACCAGCAGGATAAGGGCTCCGACTATGAAGCTGACGCTGGTCTGAGTTATAGTGCCGATCCTCTTTATCGATCTCTTGCCCATGACTGTATATGCGGCAAAAGTCACAGCTGCAAAGACCATGATGACCATTCCGAGAGCGGTATTTCCTTCCTGTACATCCCACGGTCTGATCATAAATATTGCTGCTACTACACCGAGCGCAAAAGCTATCCACTTGCGGGTATCCATTTTTTCTGATGTAAAGATGTGCGCTATTACCATCGCGTACAGCGGATTGGTGCAGAAGAGCGGAGCTGCTGTTGCAGCATTGCACCTCAGAACTCCCATCTGGAAAGCGACCATGCTGATCGCAATGCCCACGATTCCCAGGAGTGCCATCCACGCGACATCCTTCCCGTTCAGCCTGTACCCGCTCTTCCTGCATTCGAAATATGCAGCAGGCGCGAGGATCAGTCCGCCTATGAGGAACCTGACGGCAGTCAGCTGGAACGAATCCAGATTGACGCCTCCGATCTTGAGAGCTACCTCCATCGTTGCGAAGATGGTCGCGGCCATTATTATGCAAGCAACAACTTTTTTCATTTTCATAGCACTTCTTTCAATCAGATTCCGCCCGTAAGAGGCGGTTGACCTGTAACAGTATACTCTCTTTGCCCGTCATGTGAACAAAGTATTTTTATACATCCACCGCCCGAGCAGATAACAGGGTGGAACCGGTGCTCTGCCCTTTGCGAAACAAGAAAAACGCTGCCTCACGGCAGCGCTCTTCTCTCAAAGGATATCGATTATGACAATGACTAGTCAATGAATCCTCTCTTCTTGAGAACCTTAACGATGTTGCGGCCCTCTTCTGTTCCGTCGATGATCCTTCTCTGTCTCTTGGAGTCACCGATGTTCATGATCTCAACAGTACCGTCGCCGAATTCTGTGTTCAGCATGTCGAGTACAGGGTTGTTGGACTTGAGTCCCATGCAGATGCATCCGTAGTCGAATTCAACTTCTTCGATCGATCCATCCGGATTCTTTACTACGAAGCAGTCAGGCTTTACTTCCTGCAGAGCTGTGGACGGTCTCTGGTGTACGTTGTACTTATTCATCAGATCAACGATGCTGACCTTTGTGATAGGATCGAGTGCCGGTCCGACGATATACGGCAGCATCTCGATTACCGTGGTGTCCGCTCCTCTAGGCGCAAAGAATTCCACTACATCGAGTCCTACGGCGCCGGCGCCGATAACAACGACCTTCTTGCCTGTGCAGTCCTCAGGATAGTTGTCCAGATTGTCGATAACGCCGAGAACTGTCTGTACTTTGCCCTTGCCTACGTTCTCCTTGAGTCCAGGGATCGGGAGGATCAGAGGCAGTGAACCTGTGGAGTTAACGATCACATCCGGATTGAGTGTCCTGATGAACTCAGGAGTAACTTCAGTATTCAGGAATACATGCAGGTTGTGAAGCTTTGCGATCCTTCTCTCGAGATAGTCCGGGAAGTCTCTGAGTCTGCTCTTGTCAGGGAACTTGGAGATCTCATATGCGAGTCCGCCAAGGTGATCAGCCTTCTCGATCAGGAATGCTGTGCAGCCAACCTCAGCAGCTGTGCATGCAGCTTCCATGCCTGCTGTACCGCCGCCGATAACTACTACGTTGCAAGGCTTGTTGACATTGAGCTTCTTGTATTCTTCACCCTCGATGACTGCAGGGTTTACAGTACATCTGATAGGTCTGTTGTTCTGGATACGGTTTCCTGCGCATCCGATGTTGCAGCTGATGCACTTTCTGATGTCGCACTCATGACCGAACTCTGCCTTGTTGACCCAGTCAGGATCAGCGATAAGACCTCTTCCGATACCGATGAAGTCTGCATCGCCTCTCTCGAGGATGTCATTGGCAACCTTAGGGCTTCTGATGTTGCCCATTGTTACTACCGGCTTGCCGAATTTTTCCTTAACTGCCTTTGCGAGATATGATCTCCATCCGTCAGGATAGCAGTTGCTGTCGATCTGATACTGCAGCGAAGGATTGAGAGCTGCAGATACGTTGTAGATATCTACCTCGTCACCGAAGTACTGCAGATACTCAAGGCAGTCGTCAAGGTTGTTGCCGCCTTCGAGGAATTCATCTGCACTGATTCTTGCAAGGATAGGAGTGAAAGGACCTACCTGCTTTCTTACTTCATCGATGACCATTCTGGCAAAACGCGCTCTGTTCTCTGCGCTTCCGCCGAATTCGTCAGTTCTCTTGTTATAGATAGGTGAGAGGAACTGGCTGATGAGGTATGAATGACCGCAGTGGATCTCTACTGCATCGAATCCTGCCTGAACAGCGCGCTTTGCAGCTTCGCCGTATTTCTTTACGATTGCTTCGATCTCATCCTTTTCAAGCGGACGAGGTGCCTCTCCGCCGAGCTTTGAAGGCTCTGTTGATGATGATACTGTCGGAACTCCTGTACGTGCAGATGAAGCAGATGCTCCTGCGTGGTTGATCTGTACTGCGATGAGTCCGCCTTCGTCATGAACTGCTTCTGTCAGCTTGTAGAGCTTCGGCATGAACATGTCGTGGTCGAGTCTGAGCTGGCTTGTTCCGTTTGAACCTGTAGGGAAGTCTACGCAGACGTTCTCTACGATGATGAGGCCTGTGCCGCCCTTGGCTCTGAGTCTGTAGTAATTGATGTGGTCATCATTGATTCCGCCATCAGGATCAGCGTAGTTTGTTCCCATCGGAGTCATGACTACTCTGTTCTTGAATGTAGTTCTCTTGACTGTGATCGGCTCGAAAATATGTGGATAATCCTTCTTCATAATCTTTCCTCCCTGAGAGATTTTCTCTGTTCTATGGGCTGGAGTTATCTTCATTTTCTTGTGGCACCTAAATGATAATAAAAAAACGAGCAGATGAAAAATATCATTTCTGCCCGTGATTGATAGCCTGAATGTATCAGTTATTTGAAAATCTTCTCGCTGATGCTATCACACATCATTCCCGTATTCTAGATATGTTCAGCGTCCATGTCCGCTGACTCCTTCATATAATCTATAAACCTCTTTACCGCCGGCATCTGGTAGTGGTTCTTCAGCCATACCATGTTGACATAATGTGTCAGGTCAGCATCCGACAGTTTGAGTATCTTTATTTCATCCTCATTGAGAACGTCTACACCAGCCACCAGTGCGATCCCGAAATTCTCTCTTACCATGGCCTGGATAGCATTTTCATCCGCACATTCACATACTATTTCCGGCTTGATCCCGAGGTTTCTGTACAGCCTGTTGGTATATCCCCCCAGTCCGGAGAAGCGGTCGTAGCCTATGACAGGATAGTCCTCCAGCACTTTGACCGAAACCTCATCCCTGTCTGCCAGCGGATGATCATGCGGCGCAATAATAACCATCTCCTGTCTGAGCACAGGTGCAAATTCGAGTTCTTCCTCGCCCTCTGCATAAGCGCAGAATCCTACATCTATAAGTCCCTTCTTGATCTCCCGGATTATGTGTGAAGTCCGGTTCTGTGTAAACCCGAAGGTCGTATGCTCATTCTCCGGTAAGTCGAGAAAGGTGCGGACCTTATGCGGGATATAATAATTTGCCAGCGGGAAGACGTAGCCTATGTCTATCCTTCCTCCAGATGACGAAAGTTCTTTCATTTTATATACGGCAATATCGCATTCCTCCAGGATGCGGTTCACATACTCAAGAAAGAGTCTGCCGCTCTTGGTCAGAGCAATTCCCCTTCCGGTACGTTCAAAAAGTGTTACGCCCAGCTCCTTTTCGAGCGCGTCGATAGATCTCGAAAGCGATGGCTGGGAAATATAAAGCTCTTCTGCAGCCGCACGGAAGTTTTCAGTCCTGGCAACTGCCTGAAAATATGCAAGCTGATTAAGTGTCATGCGTCTGTCCTTTCCGGAACAATAAATAACTTCATGTCCCTTCTGTCCCCTCAAACAGCACCTCCGATGAATTGTTAACAGTTTATCAGAAATCGGTTCCGATTGATACATTAAATGTATCAATAACGATATCAACTGGCATTGGATTCTATCAAATTTAGGAATTAGAATTATTTCAACAAATAGTTACAGTTTTAACAAAGTTATCTTCCGGCTTGTGGCAGAGACAGAAAATAACACTGAGGATTCGATATTAATTACTTGAATCAGCTTCCATTAAATAAGGAGAAACAACAATGGCAGAAAGAATCACAGGACACACCGAACTTATCGGACTTATGGCTTACCCTATCCGTCACTCCAGCTCCCCTGCAATGCAGAACGAAGCTTTTGCAGAAGTAGGCGCTGATTATGCTTACCTCGCATTCGAAGTAGGCGCTGACGAGATCGAAGATGCTGTAAAGGCTATCAGAACACTCAAGATGAGAGGCTCCAACGTATCGATGCCTAACAAGACACTCGTAGGACAGTACCTCGATGAGCTTGATCCTGCTGCTGAGCTCTGCGGCGCAGTAAACACTATCGTAAACGACAACGGCCATCTGAAGGGATACATCACAGACGGTATCGGATTCATGGCTGCCATGAAGGATAACGACATCGATCCTATCGGCAAGAAGATGACCATCGTAGGAGCAGGCGGTGCTGCTACAGCTATCGAGATCCAGGCTGCACTTGACGGAGTTGCTGAGATCTCCATCTTCAACATCAAGGACAAGTTCTATGAAGTAGGTGAAGAGACAGTCAAGAAGATCAACGAGAACACAAAGTGCAAGGCAAAGATGTTCGACCTCGCTGACACTGAGGCTCTCCGCGCTGAGATGGCAGACAGCTACCTCTTCGTAAACGCTACAGGCGCAGGCATGAAGCCACTTGAGGACGTTTCCGTAGTTCCTGACAAGAGCTTCTTCAGACCTGAGCTGATCGTAGTAGACGTTCCTTACGGAACACTTCTTACAAAGATGAGAAAGATGGCCAAGGAAGTAGGCTGCAAGACCATGAACGGTCTCGGCATGATGCTCTTCCAGGGCGCTGCAGGCTTCAAGCTGTGGACCGGCAAAGAGATGCCGATCGAGCACATGAAGGAAGTCCTCGGAATTTCTTACGACGATTAATAGAAAGGGATATAAAAATGACTAACAAGAAATATTTACCAAGTGTCATCGTGCTCTACCTCAACTACTTCCTGCACGGTGTCGGATGTTCCATCCTCGGACAGGCTGTTATCAAAGAAGCTCTGGCAGGCAGCTGGAACGTTGAAGTAATGGCTATCACTGCTATCTCCGCAGCTCTCGGACTCGGAAGACTTATCGCACTTCCATTCGCCGGCCCGCTCTCCGACAAGCTCGGACGCCGCGTTTCCGTAGTTATCGGCGGATTCTCATATGCTGTCTACCTGATCGGCCTCGCTATGGCATACAACGCAGGCGGCGGCGCAGGCTACAGAATCGCTTACATCTGCGCTATCGTAGGCGGTATCGCTAACTCCTTCCTCGACACAGGAATCTACCCTGCTGTTGCAGAGATCATCCACAAGGCTCCTGGCGTTGCAACCATGGGAATCAAGTTTGCTATCGCTGTATCCCAGATGCTGCTCCCGTTCTTCCTCGGAGCAACAGTAGCTACAACAGCTGCAGGCGCAACATCATACAACAGACTGTTCTACATCTGCGGAGTATGCTATCTTGTCCTTATGGCACTTATCATCTTCTTCCCTCTGCCGGATTCAGACAAGAACAAGGCCGCAGAGAAGAAGGAAGGACTCCTTCAGAGCATCAAGCACACAAAGTTCTCAGCAGGTTCCATTGCTCTGATCCTCATCGGATTCACATGCACAGGTACATTCCAGCTGTGGCTCAACTGCGCACAGAACTATGCCAAGGACGTTGTAGGCTGGGCTGACCCGACTATCATGCAGACATTCTACTCAGTCGGAACATTCCTCGCTCTGATTGTTACAGCATTCCTGACAAGAAAGATCAAGGACGTAAGATTCATCCTTATCTACCCTGTCATCTGCCTCGTAACACTTATCGCAGTACTGATGGTACCTTCACAAGGTATGTGCAAAATCGGCGCATTCCTCATCGGATGGGCCGGAGCAGGCGGACTTCTGCAGATCGCAACTTCCGTATGCAACATGCTCTTCCCTAAGATCAAGGGAACAGTTACAGCTCTCGTAATGATCGCATCATCACTCTGCAACTACACTATCCTGACAGCTGCTGCTCAGATGACTCCGTCCGGAGTAATGACAATGAACATCGTTCTGACAGCTATCGGCGTACTGCTCGGACTCTTCGTAAACAAGAACTACGCTAAGATGCTCGAGACAGCAGAGGCTGACGCATAACAGAAAGAAAACAAGCGCTGCCGTGTGCATGCATGCGGCAGCATCACCTGAACTTATAACTGAAAGGAATAAAGCTATGAATACAGTTAAAGTCAGAAATACCGTAATCGGCGAAGGAATGCCTAAGATCTGCGTTCCTATCGTAGGCGTAACCAAAGAGGCCATTCTCGAAGAAGCAAAAGCTATCACAAAGCTCCCTGCTGACGTAGTTGAGTGGCGTATCGACTGGTTTGAAAACGTATTTGATTTCGCTAAGCTCGAGGACGTACTGAAGGACCTCCGCGAAGTACTCGGCGACATGCCTATCCTCATGACATTCCGTACTTCCAAGGAAGGCGGCGAGAAGGCTATCGAGGATGATGTTTATGCTGACATCAACATCAAGGCTGCTCAGACCGGCTATGTTGACATGGTAGACGTTGAAGTCTTCACCGGCGACGAGATCGTCAAGAAGATCATCGACGGAGCTCATGCTGCAGGCGTTAAGGTCGTTGCTTCCAACCATGACTTCTTCAAGACTCCTGACAAGGACGACATCGTAGGACGTCTCCGCAAGATGCAGGATCTCGGAGCAGACATTCCTAAGATCGCTGTAATGCCTCAGAACAAGAAGGACGTTCTGACACTCCTCGCAGCAACAGAGGAAATGGCAACTGAGTACGCTGACAGACCTATCATCACAATGTCGATGGCAGGCACAGGCGTTATCAGCCGTCTTGCAGGCGAAGTCTTCGGCTCCGCTCTTACATTCGGTGCCGCAGCAAAGGCTTCCGCACCTGGACAGATGGGCGTTGAGGATCTCAAGGATGTCCTCACCAAACTTCACAATGCACTGTAACAGATAATTCTCATAACGCATGTATTCCCTCAGGGGAGTACATGCGTTAAGTACAAGAAGGGGCAAGGGAAAGCCATGAAAAAAATATTGAAATGGCTGGATCACTATCTTGAAGAATACATACTGGCAATACTGCTTCTCGCAATGGCTCTCATCATGGGGATACAGGTCTTCTCCAGATTCGTTCTGAGAGAATCCCTCTCCTGGACCGAGGAGCTCACCCGTTATCTGTTCATATGGGCGGGTTTTCTCAGCGTCAGCTACTGCAGCAAGAGATGCATATCCATAAAGATAGAGCAGTTCGTCGCCAGATTCTCAAGGCGTACCAAGGCAATACTGAAGGTCATCAACCACACATGTGAGCTGGCATTCTTCTTCTACATGATACCGTTCGCATGGTCATATATGATGTCTGCTGTAGAGAGCGGACAGGTCAGTCCTGCGCTTTCAATTCCTATGTATTATGTGCAGGCGGCACCTTTCGTATCATTTGTACTGGTCGCATTCAGAATACTGCAGAGATGGATAATAGAGTTCCGCATCGCAAGAGGCGAGAACGTCTATGACCCTGCTCATCCGGAGAGGAACACCCCGGAGTCCTATATAGAAGCCAATCAGGCGGCTCAGGCTGCCGGAGGCGGAAAGGAGTAGGACATGCCGGCAATAGTATTATTCATAATTTTCGTTATACTCCTCATAATCGCGATCCCGGTCGGCATAACGCTGGGTATCACCGCGGTGCTTCCGAGTGTATTTGACCCGTCATTCACGGTCGGTGCAAAATACCTGATCCGTGCGATGTTCGGAGGACTCGACAGCTTTCCGCTGCTCGCAGTGCCGATGTTCGTGCTCTCGGGCATCATCATGGCCAAAGGCGGCATCTCCAGGAAGATATTCGACGTATTCGCATATTTCTTCGGAAGGTTCACAGCAGGAATGCCATGCGCAGTAGTAATTACATGTCTGTTCTACGGAGCTATCTCAGGATCGGCTCCTGCGACAGTAGCGGCTGTAGGAAGCATGACCATACCGGTCCTCATCGGGCTCGGATATGATAAAACTTTCTCCACATCACTTGTAGCAGTTGCGGGCGGACTCGGGGTAATCATCCCGCCGAGCATACCGTTCATCATGTACGGCATGGCTTCGGGAGCATCGGTCAGCGACCTGTTCCTTGCCGGTATAATACCGGGATTCGTCATCGCACTGTTGCTGATGTTCTATGCAGTCTACTACTGCAAGAAATTCGGGGAAGACAAAGCGAAGATATCCGCTGAGATCGGAACTCTCCACGAAAAAGGTCTCGGAGCTGTACTTAAGGAGAGCTTCTGGG